>VGWG01000005.1 GCA_016873675.1 Lentisphaerota bacterium
ACCGACGAAACCGGCACTCTATAGGATGGCGCCGGGCGGAAGGGCGTGCCCGTTTGCGCCCCCTGACCACCCCAAAGCCCCCTCACTGTCGAAAAACCGCCTGTTTTCGGCCTTTTCTGGCGACTGGTCCATGGCTGCGGAGCGCGTGTAGGCGCAGGTTATCGGCGGCGACGCTCCTTAGGCGAGGATTTGGGACGCATATCTCTCCTTGACAGAAGAGGGCCGTAACAGTATTTTCTGCCCCTACCTACACCCAAAAGGAAGGCACGCATGTACGACGTCTCTGATCTGCGCAAAGGCATCAAACTGCTGATTGACGGAACTCCGTGGTTCGTCACTGATTTTGAATTCAGCAAGCCCGGAAAGGGACAGGCGATCTATAACTGCAAGCTCAAGAACATGCTGAGCGGCAGCACCATGAGCCGCAGCTACCGTTCGGGCGACAAGTTTGACAAGCCCGATCTGAGCCAGCGCCAGGTGCATTTCTCCTATGCGAAGGACGGCATCTACTACTTCACCGACGAGAATTACGAAGAGATCACCATCAGCACCGACGTGCTCGGTCAGAATCGTTTCTTTCTCTGCGAGGACATGGAGTGCGAGGTTCTGTTCTTCGGCTCCCAGCCGATCGACGTGACGCTCCCCAACTTTGTGGAGCGCAAGGTGGTGACCTGTGACCCCGGCGTGCGGGGCAACACCGCATCCGGAAAGGTGACCAAGCCGGCGACCATCGCGGGCGGCTATGAGCTGAACGTGCCCCTCTTTGTCAACGAGGGCGACATGATCCGCATCGACACCCGCGACGGCACCTATGCCGACCGCGTCAGAAGCTAGGCCAGCGCCGCCGCCGCCTCTTTGAGCCTCGCGCGAATCTGGATGTGCTGCGGGCATTTCGGCTCGCACAGGCCGCAGTCGGCGCAGACATCGGCCTTCCGTCCCGGATCCCACGATCCCGCGCCGATGCCGGCATAGCCAGCCTTGGCGGTGGCCCACGAATCGTAGACGCGTCCGCGGTTGTAGCACTCGAAAATCCTTGGAATGGCGACGCCCTGCGGACACGGCATGCAATAATTGCAGCCGGTGCAGTAGAGGTCGGCCATCTTCTTCAGCCGCTCCAATTGCGTCGTGATCGCTGCCTGGTCTGCAGCCGACAACGAAACCGGGTCGGCGCAGATCCGGACGTTTTCTTCCACCATCTGCAGCGTGCCCATCCCCGAAAGCGCCACGGTGACGCCCGGGTTCGCCAGCACAAACCGCAACGCCAGCTCCGGCACGCGCTCGATGCCGGGGACAATTCCGCCCAGCACCGAACTGGTGTCACCCAGGCGCCCGCCAGCCACCGGCCCCATGGCCACCACGCCGATGCCGGCGGCGTGCGCGGCGGCGATCCCCTCCTCCAACTGCCGGTCGAGCAGGTTGTACTGGAGGGTGATGACCGAGGGATAGCCGCTCGCGACCAGCTTCAGCAGGGCGGCGTTGTTGTCGTGGAACGAACAGCAGATGTGCTTGATCAGCCCCTGTTCCTGCGCCTTGCGCATCCACGTCGAGAGGCGGGGCGCCACATGCTCGGCATACGAACCCCCATTGACCCCGTGGTGGTTGTAAATGTCGATGCAGGAGACCTCAAGCCGTTCCAGGCTTTGCTCAAGCAGGGACCACCACGTCTTCTCGTCCTCGCCAAAATAATGGTTCTTGGTGGAAAGGACGATCCGGTCGCGCCACCCTTTGAGCGCGGCGCCGACGACCCGCTGGCTGTCCTGGTTGCAATAGCCGACGGCGGTGTCGATGTAGTTCACGCCCGCCTCAAAGGCCCGGTGGATCATCGGGATCGCCAGATCGCGGTCAATCAACGCGCCAGCCCCCTCGCCCCGCATGGGCAGCCGCATGGCACCGAATCCGAGCTGCGACACCCGCAACCCCGTCTTCCCGAGCGTGCGATAGACCATGCGGATCACCCTTCCGGCTCGGTGATGTTCAGCGCCTTGCCAGCTTTGCGCTTGTCGGCGGTCGCGGCGTTGCGCTTGGCGACCGTCTTGACGCTGGCCTGCTTCTTGCGGCAGGCGCCAGCCGTGCCGAACCGGGCCAGCTTCGGCTCCTTGCTCTGGCGGCGCTTCGCCTCGGGCATCGCGTACCGATATTGCGGCAGCCACTTCGCCTGGGCGACCAGCATGGCGTCGGTCATCTGTGAAATTTCCGGCGGCGTGCAAACCGCGCCGACCAGCGGGTCGAGCATCATCGCCTGTTT
Source organism: Lentisphaerota bacterium (assembly GCA_016873675.1). Classification (NCBI taxonomy): domain Bacteria; kingdom Pseudomonadati; phylum Lentisphaerota; species Lentisphaerota bacterium. The sequence continues at coordinate 2,246 of VGWG01000005.1, forward strand.
CAGCATCGGGACATCGCCGTTGACCGCCGCCTCGACCGCCAGCCGCTGCACGCCCACCGATTGCGAGCAGATCGCCGCGCACGCCATCGGCAAGTCGCCCACCTTGGGGATGCTGATGCCGTTCCGGTCCACATAACCCGGAACTTCGACGATGCAGTCGTCGGGGAGGTTGGTGATGCAGCCGTCGTTGACCACGTTGAAATGGCCGCGATACACGCGTCCCGTCTCCAGTCCTTCGATGATGTAAGACCCATGCTCCTGCGACCGTGAATGGTCGGGCAGGCTCCAGGGTTTTTCCGCCAGGAGTTTGGGGAACTCGGTCTGGAACCAATTGAGCCCCTCGTTGATCACGCGCAGGTAGCCGCCGGTCTCGCCGTGTATCCAACAGCTCATGTCGATCCAGTTCTTGATCTCGGCCGGGCGTTTGCGGTACCAGGCCACGTACTCGGAAAGATGGCCGTTGGATTCCGTGGAGTAATAGCCGAAACGGCGGAGGATGTCGATGCGCACCTTCTCCGTCCGGCTGAATTCGGGATGTGTTTCAAACCCCTCCAGGAGCCGGTCCAGCCAGCTCTCGCCCTTGTAGAGCACCTGCACGTACCACGTCTGATGGTTGATGCCCGCGCAGATGATATCCACGTCGCGCATGGCGACCTTCTCGTAGCGCTTGTCCTCCGGCTTGCGTCCTTTGTTGATCAGGCGCTCGATCACGTTGCTGATTTGCCAGTGGCCCCCCATCACGCCGTGGCACAGGCCTATCGCAGGCACGCCGCCGTAGGTATTGGCCGCCCAGGTGAGCATCGCGTTGGGGTTGCCGTAGTTGAGCAGCAGCACGTTGGGCTTGGCCAGCTCGCGAATGTCGGCACACCAGTCGAGCATTGCGGCGATGCCGCGCTGGCCGTACATGATGCCGCCCGCGCAGAGGGTGTCGCCCACGCACTGGTCAACGCCATACCGCAACGGGATGTCGATATCGGTCTGGAACGCCTCCGTGCCGCCCACGCGGGCGGAATTGATCACGTAATCGGCACCGGTCACGGCAACCCGGCGGTCGGTCGTGGAGGTCACTCGGGCAGCAAGCGTGTTGGCGCGGACGTCACGCTGCAGGAGCTGCGTGATCATCTTGAGATTCCGCGCGCTGATGTCGTGCAACGCGAACTCAGCATCCCTGAATTCAGGAACCGACAACAGATCATGAATCAGCGTCCGCGTGAAACCCAGACTGCCCGCACCGATGAAAGCGATCTTCAAGGCCATTGCAAACTCCCGTGTGTGTTAAGAAAGGAGACTGAGAATAACACCTGCCGGGTGGGAAGCCAATCTAAAAACAGACCCTGCAAAACCCCTTCGGGGTGTTTGCAAGAGAGAAGTCAGGAGTCAGAATACAGGAGTCAGAACATGAGAACACGCGGCCCGTGAGAGGGTTACAATTCTGAATTCTGAATTCTGGCTTCTGAATACGGCGCTTGCAGAACCGACGAAGGAGGTTTCGCAAGCGCCTCAACAGGGTGAGGCGCCCGAGAGGGTGCGATGCAACGCAGTCACATCGCACCCCGCGCCAGGCAAACCCTCAGGCGGCGTGACGCGGAGGGTCCAGGCTCACTCCACCACCAATGCGGTGCCGTCCTCGAGGACAACGGTGACCTTGGATCCCAACGCCAGAACGTCCTTCAGTTCCGGCTTGTCCGTGAGCAGTTTGAAATACTCCGCGCTGCCGAACGTCACGGTCACGGTCTTCATCTCTTTTTTGAAGGCATTGTCGATCCAGCGGCCGTCCAGAAGCGTGAACACCTTCTTGCCCACGTATTTCACGGTGGCTACCTCATTTCGCACGCTATCGCGTTCCTTGTATTCCTGTATCCGCTTGCTCATGGCAACGGCCTGCGCGCCGGATTCTTCGCGCATCGCCGATGCACCGCCGCCCACGCCCATCTTGCCGCCCCTGCTATGGACGCGGCTGGCGCTGACCTCGTACGCTGAGCGCGTTTCAACATCGATGGCGACGGCATCTGCGGCAGGCGCCTCGAACAGCGGCACCACCGAGCGCGGAGGCGCGGCCGATCCAGGGGTCCCGTCCAGAAACACCTCTTTCAGGTCGGCTGCGTATAACGGTTGGCCCGAGGTCTTGTCATCGCCGGATGCCCGGCCTTCGGCTTTGTGGCGATCAATCCCATGCTGGGCATAGGCTTGCTCGTTCTCCAGCACGAGGTAGGACGTGTACGGCGTCATGATGCCGTATTCGCGGCTGAGGCGGATGACCTCGTCCTTGAGCTCGGCATTCTCGCCGCGCAGGCGGATCTCGTCGAGCAGGAAGCCGACGCGGCGGGTGGCCCACAGCCTCGGAATGAACGTGTTGTCGGCCTGCGCCCGGGGGAAGGTCCCTTCGTAGACGAACTCGCGCGTCTTGCCGTTCACCTCGCCGATCAGGCGGATCACGGAGTCGCCGCCGCCCTCGTAGCGGCCGAAGACGATGATCTGGTCGCCGCTGAACAAATCGGGCAGGGCGGTGGGGTGGACCATCGAGGTCTTGAGCGTGTCCACCTCGACGCGCACACGGGCCAGCACGGGATTGCTCATCTTGTCGGCCAAGGCGGAGACCTTGACCTCGATGTCCTCGTCGGGCAGGACGTACTGCGACAGGCCCCCGTTCTGTCCGGCGATCTGGTCGAGCAGGTGCGTGTTGACGTCGGTGCCGGCGCCGAACACGAAGATGCGAGCCTTGGCGCCGTTGCCCTTGCCGAGGCTGCCCAGAATGGCGTCGGGGGCGGTTTCGCCGACAGTGGGGCGGCCATCGGTGAGGAAGAGGATGATTGCCGGGCGCATGGGATCATAATCCATGGTCAGGGCGGCGGCCAGAGCGTCGTTAATGGCCGTGCCGCCGCGGGCCTCGGTCGCCTGGATGAACGCCAGCGCCGCGGCGCGGTTGGTCTCGCTGACAGCGGTCAGCGCGGGGCGGAAGGGCTCGACATCGGTGCTGAAGCGGATGATATTGAAGCGGTCGCCGGCGTTGAGCTTCTTCACGCCGTATTCCAAGGCTTTGCGGGTCTGCTCGATCTTGCTGCCGGCCATGCTCCCCGAGGTGTCGATGACAAACGTGACGTCCTTCGGCATCACCGCGCCGGGCGCGGCCATCGACGGCGCGAGCATCATCATGAAGAAGCCCTTGTCATTCGTGGCCGCGTGGGTGAGCATGTTCAGGCCGAACTCCTTCTTGGAGACGGTGTAATAGAGAACGAAGTCGCGGTCGAGCAGCGCCTGATCCTCCTCGAAGCCGATGACCGCCTCCTGGTCGTTTTTGCGCGTGATGCCGACCTTGTGCGACGGCGAATAGACGCTCTTGATCGGCAGGCTGGAATTGAGGCGCACAGACACCGTGAAATCGGCCAGCGTGCGGGACGCCCGCTCGCCCGTCTTCAGCGGATAGACATACGTGTAGAGGCCGCCATCGAACGCCAGGGTCTGCGAATACTCCAGCTCGATTTTCTGAAGGCCGTTGGCCGGAACCGGAAACACGCTGATGCGGAACAGGTTGCCGCCGATGTGCTCCAGCAGCCCCGGATCCTTCATGCGGCGCACGATGTCCTCATAAATCCCCCGCGCCTTGCCTTTTTCCACAAGCTCGCCGCTCATCCGCTTGCCGTTGATCATCATGGCGAAGTCGGAGATGCTGGCGTTCGCGGGAAGCGGGAAGATGAAGACGGCCTCCAAGTCGCGGCCGACGCTGTTGCGGAAGACCTGTTCGATCTTGGCCGTGGCGACGCCGTCCTTGATGCGGATATCGACGCGCTGGCTCTCAATGGCCAGCGGCGGGATGGACGCGTCCTTGGGGATCAGCATGCCCGCAGCAAAGCTGCGCGCGGCGCCGAGCGTTCCCAAACAAGCAAGCATCAGCAGCGTGCGTTTCATGATATGTCCTCCCGTATTCTGACTCCTGACTCCTGACTTGCAAACGTCCCTGAGGGGTTTTGTAAGAGAGCCTGCAGTTGTTAAGACGTTTGTGGCCGCTCTTTTGTTCCCGCGTTACACGAAATTTTTCTTAATAGGCTTGACGTGCAGGCACCGTATGCCTATCATGCATGCATCATGAAAACAAAGTCCCTTCAGTACACGATTCGCAATGTTCCGGATCGCACCGACCGGCGTCTTCGAGAAGCTGCGGTTGAGTACGGCACCAGCCTCAACAGCGTCACTCTGCAGGCCCTCAACCAGGGCCTGGGCCTGTCTGACAAGTCCGTTATGCACCACGATCTGGATGATTTGATCGGGAGTTGGGTGCCGGACAGCGAATGCGACAAGGCGCTTGAAGAAATGGACCGTACCGATCCGGAGTTGTGGAAATGAAAATCGCCATAGACACCAACCGCTACCGGGACTTCTGTGAAGGAAAGGACGATGCCGTCGAACAGTTGAGAGCCGCGTCCCGGATTTACCTTCCGTTCACGGTACTGGCTGAACTGCGGGCCGGATTCGAGTGTGGGACCCTGGCGCGCCGCAACGAAAGTGCCCTGTCTCGCTTCCTCAATAGTCATCGCGTTTCCATTCTCTTTCCCGACGAACAGACCACATTCCACTATGCCCGGATCTTTCACCAACTTCGGGTCCAGGGCACACCCATCCCCACCAATGACATCTGGATTGCGGCACTCGTCCAACAGCACAATCTCATCCTCTACTCTCGTGATCGACATTTTGACGTCCTGCACCAGCTTGGGAGAGTGCCGTCGTGATCCTGACGAGCCTCCCTTAGAAACGGGCGCGGGGTTCAACGGAGGTCTATCTCCCGATAGTCCCCCGCCGCAAAAACGGCCGCATGCACCAGGCCGCCCTTCCACGTCAGCACCTGCCCGTCCATCCGGCCCCGGATGGCGAACGATTCGCCGGCACCGGGCGTGTGCTGCCGCGACAGCCCGGTCCGGGAGAGCTCATCCAGAAAGCGCTTGACCGTAGCGGCGTGGTTATCATACACCATTTCCCGGTCTTTGCGCCAATGCTCTTCCTGCGGATAGTCGGCCACGTGGGAGCGCATGATCTTATCCCACAGCGCCGCACACAGATCCGCGTCTCCGAACAGATCGGCGCTCACGACGCGGCCCGAGGCGACGGTGACCAGCCCGACCGTGCGGCGGGTGCGGATGTGGCGGAACCGTTCCACCCGATCGGTAATGCGTCGACCCACATCGGGGTCGTTGTAGAGCGACTGGTAGCTGCGGGTCGGGGCGGACACGCCGGCCGCCTTGATCTGCTGGTCGATCTCGGTCCAGATCGCCGATTGAGAATTCTCGCGAACGGCCAGTCTGCGGAGGGTCTGTCCGGCCATCTCAGGCGCGCGATCAAAAGAATCCCGGGTCCCCTTCCACCGATCTTGCTCGCCGCAGTAGACCGGCACCGCGATCGCGCCCAGGCCGGGCGTCAGCAGGACGTCTTTTTGAAGGATGCGGTCCTGACGGCCGCCGCCGAGAATCTCTCCAGCCATCATGAAGACGGTCTGCCGGGATTCATTGCGAACGATCACCGCCGAGACGCGGGACTCCTCATACTCGCGAATGGTGATCCAGTTCTGGCTCAACGCCTCGTCCAGTGAACGGATCGCGGGCGGGCCCATCGGATCGCCGATCTCCAGCGGGAACACGGTCAGCCGGCCGTAGGCTGCGGGACGACCGATCTCGACCTGACGCAGCATCCGGCGCAACGGGTTGTCGGTGTCGGGCGGCGGCAACGGCGGCCGCGGCATCGGCCTGTGTATGGGCGGCGCAATCTCGACATCCCGCGTCACTGGACTGCCGCTGTCATCTTCCAGATAGGCGCCGCAGACCGGAATCGACGACACCCGCATCCACACGGTCAGAAGCAGGGTGACTGTTGCGATCCAATGGATTTTCATGGGCAACCCTCCTAAGGCTTACACCCCTTTAGACGTGGGCACGCCCGAAAAAGTTCCCATTCTGAAGCATGCACGGGGCCAACCGACGTCGAAGGCTTTTGCAGGCGCCTCACGCATTCCTAAAAAGCGCAGGCGCGAACTCGCTCGTCAGGCGGCTCCGGGTTCTCCCACTGACTGTGATCGAAGCGGCTGGGCGGGCAGCGGCCTGAGCACCCAGCGCTTGTTGTACCAGAACCATTGATCGGGGTTTTGGCGGATGGCAGCCTCGACATGCTCCATCACCGTCCGGGTCATGCGGAGGAGGTCGGCATCCCGATCAGCGGTTGGATCGGCCAAAACGGGGGAATAGGCAACCATGCGATGGCGAAACCAGCCGACACGGCTGAGGATCACGGGCAGCACGGGGACATGCGCGGTGCGCGCAAATTGGGCCATGCCGCGGCCCAGATTGGCCTGCGCGCCGAGAAACGGAACCAGAAGATCGGGCGTCGGCATCCGCACGTCGGGAAGGATGGCAAACACCCCCCGGTGTTGCAGCCGGCGCAGGATGACGCGCAGGACCGATGACCCGCGCTCCAGCACGTCCATGCTGTAGCCACGAATGTGGTTGAGCCAACGGTTGACATGCGGATTCTTCTGTTTACCCGCGATCGAAAAGATATCAAATCCCGCCTGTTTGCCGGCGACCCCGGCCAAATCCCAGTTGCCCATGTGCGGGACGGCGATGACGAGTCCGCCGTGCGCCTCGATCAGCGCCTGCATGCGGATCAGGACCTCGTCCAGCCCCTCCACGTGGCGGCGCAGCCAGACGGGCGAGATCCGGGTCACCCGCATCATTTCCGCCGCATTGAAGAACAGGTTGCGCCACGAGCGCCAGGCGATCCACTCAGCCTGTCGGGGGGTCACCGCGCCGCCGAACACGCTGACAATGCGCCGCACCGCCTCGGCCCGGCGGAAGCGGACGACATGGAATCCCACCCCGGCCACACCCCAAGCCAGCGCCAATGCGGCACCGTGAGGCAGCGCCCGGCATACGCCAGCGGTCGCGCGCAGGGCGAAATATTCGATCAGGTACCGGATGCGTCGCATGGAGGCAGACTCGATTGGAATTGGGCGAAAGCCTGCACACCTATTTCTCAGCGTCGTAGACGAAGACAATCTCGTTGGGCCGGATAAGGCGGCCCTGCCGGGCCACCTGCTCGACAAACGAGGGATCCGTCTGCAACCGCTGTTGGCGCACACGGATACGCTTGATCTCCTGCTGCTTGGCATCGATGAGGCGCTGCATCTCATCGCAGCGCGCTTCGCGGTTTTTCAGCTCATGATACTTCGGCAGAAAAAACAAGACCGCGCCGATCAGGCCCAGCACAACCGCCGTGACACAGGTTGTTTTGCACAAAATCCGCAAGAAATCGGCCATACGCGAGTCCCCCGGAAAAGGGATGAATAAATAGAACCGGCGCAATTAAAACACCCTTCGTACAAACGGTCAATAGAATTTATTAAGCGATCGGTAACGGCGGGCGGGCGCTCACCCCCGCCGGCCGGTCCGCTACCGCCAGAAGCGCGCGTGGCAGATTGAAATGAATGTTTTCGGAAACGGTCTCAATGTGCTCGGTGCGGTCAAAACCTTCTGCAGCGAGGTGTTCGAGAACCTGTGTCATGAAGGATGCGGGCGTCGATGCGCCTGCCGTGACGCCGACTTCCATCCGGTTGGCGATCCCGGCGGCGGCGATATCCTCGATGCGGCTGACCAGCACGGCCTCCGCGCCAGCATCGCGGGCGACTTCGGCCAGACGCCGGGTGTTGGAACTGTTTTGCGCGCCCAGGACGAGGATCATGCCGACCCGCCGGGCAAGCGCCTTGACCGCCTGCTGCCGGTTGGTCGTTGCGTAACAGATATCGTCTGTGGCCGGTGCGCGGAGGCTGGGGAAACGGCGACGCAGAACCGCGAGCATCCGTCCGGCCTCCTCCGCGCTCAGCGTGGTCTGCGTCACCACAGCCACGCGCGCGGGATCCGTCGGCGCGAACGCCTCCGCCTCTGCAACAGTCTCGACGACCGTCACCCGGTCGGGCGCCTCGCCCGCGACGCCAATCACCTCGTCGTGGGTGCGATGCCCGACGATGACGATGGAATACCCCTCGCGCGCAAAACGAAGGACCTCGACATGGACCTTCAGGACGAACGGACAGGTGGCGTCGATCACCTCCAGACGCCGGGCGACCGCGGCAGCGCGCACGGCGGGCGGCACGCCGTGGGCGCTGAAGAGCACCGCGCGCCCCTCGGGAACCTCGTCAATGGTGGTGACGAAGGAAACGCCCCGGCGCTCGAACGATTCGACGACTTGGCGGTTGTGAACGATCTCGTTCAACGCATACAAGGGGAGGGGCCGCAGGCGCAACGCCGCCTCGGCAATCTCGACGGCATGCCGCACGCCCGCGCAAAAACCGCAGGGACTGACCAGGACAACGGTTTTGTGTGGTGTGGCCATTGTTCAACCGCCACGAGAGTAGCGCAGGTTGTACGCGCCGGTCAAGGAAGAGAAAGTTCTCTCACCTTTGCGCTTGAAATCGCGGCGGTATCGTCGTACGCTGAACCCCGAACCCTGAACTCTTTTTTTGGGACTCCCATGTCACGTTTTACCATCCGGGGCGGACGCCGCATCACGGGCGCCCACGCCGTTTCCGGCAATAAAAATGCCGCGTTGCCGATGCTGGCCGCCGCCCTGCTCACGGATGAGCCGGTCACGCTCACCAATCTGCCCCTCATTCAGGATGTCCGCACCATGCTGGACCTCCTCGACGCCATGGGCGTTGCGGTCTCCCTCGACGAGGCCGCCCGCACGGTCACCCTGCATGCGCGGCGGATCCGTTCGACCACGCTCGACCGCGCACTGTGCGGCCGGGTCCGCTCCTCGATTCTCTTCGCGGGCCCGCTGCTCGCCCGCTGCGGCGCGGCGCGGATCTATCCGCCCGGCGGCGACGTGATCGGCCGCCGCCGTGTGGACACCCATCTCGACGGACTGCGCCAGCTCGGCGCCAGCGCCCGCGCCAACGGCTGCTATGCCTTCAAGGCTGCCAAGGGCCTCGCCGGCGCGCGCATCCTCCTCGATGAGTCCAGCGTCACCGCGACCGAAAACATCCTGATGGCCGCCGTCCGGGCACGGGGCCGAACCACGCTTTACAACGCCGCCTGCGAGCCGCACGTTCAGGACCTCTGCGCCCTGCTCAACACCATGGGCGCCGCCATCAGCGGCGCTGGCACCAACCTCCTCGTCATTGACGGCGTCGACCGCCTGCACGGCGTCACCCACGCCATCGGTTCCGACACCATCGAGGCTGGCAGCTACATCGCCGCCGCCCTCGCCACCGGCGGCGAGCTGACTCTCACCGGCATCTCAGCCTCCGACTTCGAGGTCCTCGAACGCCCCTTCCATCGCTTTGGCGCCCGCTGGACGATCACCGGCACGACGCTCCAGCTCCCCGGCGACCAGAAGCTCCGCACCACCTACGACCTCGGCGACGCCATCCCCAAAATCGAGGACGGCCCGTGGCCGGCCTTCCCCTCGGACCTGATGAGCGTCCTGATCGTCCTCGCCACCCAGACGCGGGGAACGACCCTGTTTTATGAGAAGATGTTTGAAAGCCGCATGTATTTCGTGGATCATCTCATCGGCATGGGCGCGCGCATCGTGCAGTGCGACCCCCACCGCGTCGTCGTGACCGGCCCGACGCGCCTGCAAGGGACGCGCGTCGTCTCCCCCGACATCCGCGCGGGGATGGCGCTCCTGATTGCGGCCCTCTGCGCCCGCAAGGAAACCGTGATCCTCAACGCTGAAAGCGTGGATCGCGGCTATGAACGGATCGACGCCACCCTGCGCAGCCTCGGTGCCGCCATTGAGCGCACGTCCGACTGATCGCTTTCCATGAACAAACCCATTCTCATCATCGGCGACGGCAAGGCCGGGCACGTCAATCAGTCCAAGGCGTTTTGTGACAGCCTCGGCCAGCCGTTCGTGATTGCCGACGTCGTCTACCGCGCCAGGTGCTGCAAGGCACTGGCCTATCTGGCTGATCGCTGTCGGCTGAGGCTCGCGTGCCTCTATCGATTCACGGCCCCCCTTCCTGCGGGCCCCTTCGCGGCCGTGGTCTGCACTGGGTCGACGGCCTTCTATCCCGGCAAAGTCACCGCTCGCCGTCTCGGGATTCCGGTCGCCGCGATCCTGAACCCCAGAGGCTGGCGACCCGATTTCGACGTGATTCTCGCGCCCGCCTTCGACAATCCCCGCCCGCGCCCCAACCTCATCACCCTGCCGGTCAACCTCACCTCGGTCAACCCGGCGTTCTATGCCGCCGGCGTCGCCGCATTTCGCGAACGACACACGTGGGAAAAGCCCGCCGTCGGCGTCATCATCGGCGGACCCAACGACGTGGCCGAAATGACCGCTCGGGGCATGAAGATTCACCTGGATCGCGTATTCGCCGCTACCGAAGGGTGTGAGCGATGGGTCACCACCTCGCGCCGCACGCCGCCCGAGGTTGAGGCGTTGGTCGATTCCTATCCCTTTGACTACAAGCTCCTGTTCTCACACAATAACTTCAACCCGATCCCCGCCTTCGTCTCCCTCTGCCACACCCTGTTCGTGACGGCCGACTCGACCGGCATGATCAGCGAGGCGGTCACCCGCGGCAGCGCATCGGTCGAAATCCTCATGACTCTGCGCGATCCCGCCTCCAAGTTCGCCCGGTTTGTGCGAAACATCGAGACGGCGGGCGCCGCCCATGTCTTCGACGGCGCCTGCGCCGCCGCCCGCACGAAAATTGACCTCTCCCCCGCCCTCCGCGCCGCCGCCGCCCGACTGGGGATCGGCTAGACAATCAAGACCGACGGACGCCGCTCGACGCGCGAGATCGTGCGCCACCGGGGCGCGGCGGTCGTCCTCGGTGAACGGCCGGACGGGCGCTACGTCTGGGTGCGCCAATACCGCCGCGCCGTCAGCGAGACGCTGCTGGAGGCGGTGGCCGGCTGTCTGGAGCCGGGCGAGGCGCCCGAGGCCTGCGCGCGCCGCGAGATGGAGGAGGAGAGCGGCTATACCGTGCAGGCTAAAGGGATCTAAAAAATAGTGCGTTTGCCCTTGGCGCTTGAACCGCCAGCCCTGGCAATGTTATAGTGACCGCATGAGCACCACACGAAGAATCGTTGTCACCTCCGCGCTGCCGTATGCCAATGGCGACATCCACATCGGCCATCTGGTGGAGTATGTGCAGACCGATTTCTGGGTCCGCTTTCAAAACATGCGCGGCCATGCGTGTGTCTATGTCTGCGCCGACGACACCCACGGCACGCCGATCATGGTCCGCGCCCGCAACGAGGGGATCACCCCCGAGGCGCTGATCGCCCGCAGCCACGAGCAGCATGTCCGCGACTTCACCGATTTCGAGGTGGCCTTTAACCACTACGGCTCGACCAACTGCGAAGAGAATCGCGCCTTCAGCACCCGCATCTTTTCCCGGATGGAGTCGGGCGGCCACGTCTCCTCCCGCCTCGTCCCCCAACTCTACTGCGAGCACGACGGCATGTTCCTTCCCGACCGCTTCGTCAAGGGCGGCTGCCCCGCCTGCGGCGCGCCCGGTCAGTACGGCGATTCGTGCGACACCTGCGGCGCGACCTATGCCGCCGAAGAGCTGAAGGAACCGGCCTGTACCGTCTGTGGCCGCCCCCCCGTGACGCGCGACAGCGAACACCTCTTCTTCGAACTCGACCACTTCCGCGATTACCTCCAGACCTGGATTCCGGCCCATACCGCCAAGGACGTGGCGAACAAGCTGCTGGAATGGTTCGGCGAGTCGCTGCGCGGGTGGGACATTTCGCGCGACACGCCCTATTTCGGCTTTGAGATCCCCGGCCACCCCGGCAAGTTCTTTTATGTCTGGGTCGATGCGCCGATCGGCTACATGGCCTCGCTGGAGAATTGGTGCAAGCAGAACAACGCGCAGTTCGAGGACTGGTGGAACAACCCCGATGTCGAACTCGTCCACTTCATCGGCAAGGATATCGTCCGATTCCACTGCCTCTTTTGGCCCGCTATGCTGGCCTGCAGCGGGTTCAAGGGCCCCAATCAGGTCTTCGTCCACGGATTTCTGACCGTCAATGGCGAGAAGATGAGCAAATCCAAGGGGACGTTCATCAGCGCGCGAACCTTTCTGGACCATCTGGAGGCGCAAACCCTCCGCTTCTACTATGCCTGCAAGCTCAACGGCACGACCGACGATGTTGATCTCAACTTCGACGATTTCATCAACCGCGTCAACTCCGATCTGGTCGGCAAGATCACCAACCTCGCCTCGCGCGGCGCGCAGATGCTCCATAAGCATCTCGACGGCAAGGCTGGCGTGTGTGACGCCGCAGGCGCCGAGGTGCTCGCTCACGCGCAAGGCCGCGCCGACGCCATCGCCGACGCCTATGAAAAGCGCGACTTCGCGCGCGTGATGGTCGAGGTGCGCGACCTCGCCGACCGCGCCAACCAATACTTTGACGCCCAGGCGCCCTGGGCGCTGATCAAACGCGACCCCGAGGCCACCCGCCGCGTGCTCACCGCCACACTCAACCTCTTCCGCACCCTCGCGATCTACCTCAAGCCGGTCCTGCCTGGCTACGCTGCCAAGGTCGAGACACTCTTCGGCGAGCCACCCTATCGCTGGGCCGACGCCCAAACGCGCGTCGAGAACCGGGCGATCGCGCCGTATGCCTACCTCGCCACGCGGGTCGAACGCGAACCCATTGATCGCATGATCGAGGCCAGCCGGAGCCGCGCGCAACCCCCCGCTCCACACACCCACACACCCACGCACCCACACACTCACACACCCACTCCCACACCCCCGGCAAAGCCGCTCGCCGCGCCAGCGATCATTCCGTTTGAGACTTTTGCGCAAACCGATTTGCGGGTCGCGCGGGTGCTCTCGGCCGAAACGGTTGAGGGCTCCGACAAGCTCCTGCGCTTGATGCTCGATCTGGGCGATGGCAAACCGCGCCAAGTCTTTTCGGGTATCCGCAAGGCTTATGCGCCTGAAACGCTGGTCGGCCGCAGCGTCGTGGCGGTCGCCAACCTCGCGCCCCGCAAGATGCGCTTCGGCGTGTCCGAGGGGATGGTTCTCGCCGCGTCCAATCCCGATGGCACGCTCTTCCTCGTCACTCCCGACCCCGGGGCCGCTCCCGGCGCATCCGTGGCCTGAACAGCCTATTTCTCACTGACCGCCGACACTCGCATACCATGAACTACTCCCTCACGCTGACCAAACTGATCGCTCGCATCGACCTGACTGAGGGCGAGGCCGCCGACTTGGTGGACGCCATCCTCGCAGGGGAGCTGACCGAGGCACAGATCGGCGCGGCTCTGGCTGCGGCTGCGGCCAAGGGCGAGTCGGTCGCCGAGGTTGCCGGCGCGGCCCGAGCCATGCGCCGCCGCGCGACGCGCATCCAGCCGCTGGTCGCCAACACCCTCGACACCGTGGGGACCGGCGGCGACGGCGGCATGACCTTCAACGTTTCAACGACGGTTGCCTTTGTCGCCGCAGGCGCGGGGGCGGTCGTCGCCAAGCACGGCAACCGCGCCAGTTCGGGCAAGAGCGGCAGCGCTGACTGCCTCGAGCAGCTCGGCTTCAACCTGGCCGCCGAGCCCGACCTCATGGAACAGGCGCTGAACGACATCGGCATCTGCTTCCTTTTTGCCCAGAACTTTCACCGCGCCATGAAATTCGCCGCCCCGGTTCGGAAGCAGCTCGGCGTCCGCACCCTCTTCAACCTCCTCGGCCCGCTCACCAACCCGGCGGGGGCGTCCTGCCAGTTGATCGGCGTCTTCAAGCCCGAGCTCACCGAGATGTTCGCCCACGTGCTCAAAATCCTCGGCTCGCGCCGCGTCCTCGTCGTCCACGGCCATGACGGCATGGACGAGATCACGCTCACAGCCCCCACGCGCTGCTCGGAGCTGAAAGACGGCGTCATCCGCACCTATGACATTGATCCGACCCGCTATTTCGGCGATTTCTGCGCCCCCGACGAGCTTGCGGGCGGCACCCCCGCCGACAACGCCGCCATCACCCGCGGCATGCTTCGCGGCGACATCCGCGGCCCCAAGCGCAACATCGTTTTGATCAACGCTGCCGCCTCGCTGCTCGCCGCCGGTTTGGCCGGATCGATCGAGGAGGGCATCCGAAAAGCCGAGGCTTCCATCGACTCCGGCGCCGCCCTGGACAAGCTGGATCGCCTGATCGCCTATTCGCGCCAACCATGAACATTCTGGACCAGATCGTGGCGGCCAGACGCGCGGAGGTCGCCGCCGCCAAACAGCGCTTGCCGCTGGCAGCCTGCCGTGCCGCCGCCGCGTCTGCGCCGCGTGACCGCCGTGATTTTGCGGCCGCTATCCGCGCTCCCGGCATCCGAATCATTGCCGAGATCAAGCGCGCCTCGCCCTCCCGGGGCGACATCGACATCGGCCTCGATCCCGCCACCGTCGCCCGCGCCTATGCCGCAGGTGGCGCGGTCGCGCTGTCGGTGCTCACCGAGCCGGCCTTTTTCAAGGGCGCGACCGCCGACCTGCAGGCCGCGCGCCGCGCCGTCACCCTTCCCGTGTTGCGCAAAGACTTCATCCTCGACCCCTATCAGCTCTACGAAACCGCCGCTCTGGGTGCCGACGCCGTGCTGCTCATCGTCCGCATCCTCCCCGATCCCCTCCTCGGCGACTTGCATGCCCTCGCCCGCGAGCTTGGCCTCGACGTGCTCACCGAGGTCTACGACGCCGACGACGCACGCCGCGCCAATGCCATCGGCGCCGATCTGGTCGGCATCAACAACCGGAATCTTGCCTCGTTCGACACCGACGTCGACCAGGCCTCGCGTCTCGCCGCGCACATCCGCCCGGGCGCCTGTGTGGTGGCGCTCAGCGGCATCGCCTCGGCCGACGACATCCGCCGCAATGGGACGGCAGGGATCACCCGTTTTCTCGTCGGCGAAACGCTGGTTCGCGCCCCCGATCCGGCCGCGCTGCTGCGATCCTGGACCTCCATTCATGCCCATTGAAATCAAAATCTGCGGACTCACCGACCCGGCCGAGGCGCGCGCGTGCGCCGAGGCTGGCGCCGACGCCATCGGCCTGGTCTTCCATCCGCCCAGCCCGCGGAATCTGGAGCTCGCCCGCGCCCGCGCGATCAGCGACAGCCTGCCGCCGCGCGTTGCTCGGGTTGGCGTCTTTGCCGATGCCGATGCCGACACCATCCTGCGCATCGCCGCTGTGGCGGGGCTCACCGCGATCCAGCTCCACGGCGCCGAATCACTGGCCGCCCTGCCTCGTCTCCTTGGTGCCCCCTACCGCATCATCGCCGTTCTGCGCTCGACGGCGGGGCTGATTCAGGCGGCTCGCGCGCTACCCGAAACCGTCGGCATTCTGGTCGAGTGCGGCCGGGGCGTTTTGCCCGGCGGCAACGGCGCCACCTGGGAGTGGGCCGCCGCCGCACCCCTCGCCTCCGTCCGCCCTTTCGCCCTCGCCGGCGGCCTCTCGCCCGATACGGTCGTCGAAGCCGTCCGCGACGCGCGCGCCGCCGCTGTGGACATCAGCTCCGGTGTGGAGTCATCGCCCGGCCGGAAGGATGTGGTCCGCGTCCGTCTCCTCATCCGCCGTCTCACGGAGGCCTTCATCGACCTTCCCGGCCCCGCACACGCCGTCTTTCGCAGCCTGTGACGCTCAGGCAGAAATCCAGCAATCGCGATTTGACAATCGGTGATCCCTGTGCGAAAATGCGGCCTCTTTTTTGGCGGGTTAGCTCAGTTGGTAGAGCAACGGAATCATAATCCGTCTGTCGGGGGTTCAAGTCCCTCACCCGCCACCAGCCAAAAAGCCCCACAAAACCCCGGCGTTGCTGGGGGTTTTTCATTTTACGCCCCGGTTTGCGGGCAAGCCCCGGTTGAGTGGCGTTCGTTCTTGTCCGATTCGTTTCTGACGTGGTATCCTTTCCGGTCTATGACCGTGTCAGCATTCATTTCCAAGTGGCGTAAGGTGGAATTGAAGGAGCGCTCCGCCGTTTACGGCTGGTCCGCCGACCTCACCGACGATGCAATCCTCGAACGGCTTATGCGTTGAATTCGGGGAATGCAAAAGGATGCCCATGTTTGAACAAGCCTTCAAAAACATCGACGACGTCCTCTGGAAAGACGCTGGCTGCACCAGCGAACTCGATTACACCGAGCAGACCTCCTGGTTGCTCTTCCTGAAGTACCTCGACGCCCTGGAGACCGATCGCGCCACGGCGGCCGCCCTGAACGGCAAGACCTATACCCACATCCTCGACGCCCCCTTTCGCTGGGCCACGTGGGCCGCCCCCAAGGGCAAGGACGGCAGGATCGACCACAACACCGCCCTCTCCAGCGACGACCTCATCGCCTTCGTCAACGGCAAGCTCTTTCCCTACCTGCACGGCTTCAAGGCCAAGGCCACCGGCCCGAACACCATCGAATACAAGATCGGCGAAATCTTCGGCGAGATCAAGAACCGCATCCAGAGCGGCTACAACCTGCGCGAGATCATTGATCACATCGACGAACTCCGCTTCCAGTCCCAGACCGAGAAGCACGAGCTCTCGCACCTCTACGAAGCCAAGATCAAAAACATGGGCAACGCCGGGCGCAACGGCGGCGAGTATTACACCCCGCGCCCGCTCATCCGCGCCATCGTCGCCGTCACCGCGCCCCGGCTCGGTGAGACCCTCTGCGACCCCGCCGTCGGCTCGGCCGGCTTCCTCTGCGAATCCTTCGAGTACCTCCGTGTCCAGAACCCCCAGCGCACCACCGCCCAGGACCGCACCCTGCAAGAGCGCACCTTTTACGGGAAGGAAAAGAAGTCCCTCGCCTACGTCATCGCGATCATGAACATGATCCTGCACGGCATCGAGGCGCCCAACATCATCCACACCAACACGCTCGCCGAGAACCTCGCCGACGTGCAGGAAAAGGACCGCTTCGACATCATCCTCGCCAATCCGCCCTTCGGCGGCAAGGAGCGCAAGGAGGTGCAGCAGAACTTCCCCATCCGCACCGGCGAGACCGCCTTCCTCTTCCTCCAGCACTTCATCAAATTCCTCAAGGCCGGCGGCCGCGCCGGCGTCGTCATCAAGAACACCTTCCTCTCCAACACCGACAACGCCTCCGTCAGCCTGCGCCGGAAGCTGCTGGAGGAGTGCGACCTCCACACCGTGCTCGACTGCCCCGGCGGCACGTTCATCGGCGCCGGCGTCAAGACCGTGGTCCTCTTCTTCCAGAAGGGCGCCAAGACGCGCAAGGTCTGGTTCTACCAGCTCGACCCCGGCCGCAACATGGGCAAGACCAACCCGCTCAACGACGCCGACCTCGCCGAGTTCGTCGCGCTCCAGAAGACCAAGGCCGACTCGCCCAAGAGCTGGAGCGTGGACGCGGCGGCCATCGATCCGCAGACCTTTGACCTCTCCGTCAAGAACCCCAACGCTGGCGAGGCGGTCGCCCACCGCACCCCGCAGGAGATCATGGACGAAATCGCCGCGCTGGATGCCGAGAGCGCCGAGGTGCTGGCCAACATCCGAGGGCTGCTATGAGCGAACTGCCGGCCAGGGACTACGGCGACTTTCTGGTTGCAGTCAAGACCCGCATCCGGCAGGCGCAATACCAAGCGTTGCGGGCGACGAACAAGGAGCTTCTGACGCTCTACTGGGACCTGGGCGAGTCCATCCACCGCAAGCAGGATGCGCTGGGATGGGGCCGATCCGTGGTTGAGACGCTTGCCAGCGACCTCCAGGCTGAGTTCCCGGGGCGGAACGGTTTCTCAGCCCGCAACCTCTGGAACATGAGGGACTTCTACACCGAATATTCCGCCAGGCCAAAACTGCAACCGCTGGTTGCAGAAATCAGTTGGGCTAAAAACCTGGTCATCATGGCCCGTTGCAAGGATGACTTGGAGAGGGAGTTCTACCTCCGCGCCACCGCGCGCTTCGGCTGGACCAAGGCCGTGCTCCAGCACCAGATCGACAACAAGAGCTACGAGAAATACCTGCTCAACCAGACCAACTTCGACGCGACCCTGCCCGCCGAGATCAAGGCGCAGGCGGCGCTGGCGGTCAAGGACCACTACACCTTCGATTTTCTCGACCTGGCCGAGGAGCACTCCGAGCGCGAACTGGAGCGGTCCCTGGTCAACAACATCCGCCGATTCCTCGCCGAAATGGGCGGTGCCTTCACCTTTGTCGGCAACCAGCACCGCCTGGAGGTGGGCGGACAGGAATACTTCATCGACCTCCTGCTGTTCCACCGCCGCCTCCGCTGCCTGGTGGCGATCGAGCTGAAGATCGGCAGTTTCGAGCCGGAGCACAAGGGCAAGATGGAGTTCTACCTGGAGGCGCTCGACGCGCAGGAGCGCATCGACGGCGAAAACCCGCCCGTCGGCATCATCATCTGCCGCGACAAAAACAAGACCGTGGTCGAATACGCCCTGCGCACCGCGGGCCGCCCCATCGGCGTCGCCACCTACACCGTCGTCCCCCAACTGCCCGCAACCTACCGCGACCAGCTCCCCAGTCCCGAAGCCATCGCCGAACGCCTCCGCCTGTGGGCCGCCGAGAGCGCCCGACAAGCCGCCGCTGACCAGGCGGAGGGGGCGGGATGAAGAAGGGGTGGCAGACAAAGACGCTGGGGGACGTCTGCGCTTTCGACAAAGCGCAAGGCATCCACCGGGGTTTGCCTTACGTCGGGCTTGAACACATCGAGTCTCACACAGCGCGTTTTATCGGCTCAAGCGAGCCGCAGCCTGTCAAAAGCTCGACGTTTCGATTTTCCGACGAGCACGTTCTCTACGGGCGGCTTCGACCTTATCTGAACAAGGCACTCGCGCCGGATTTCGAGGGCCATTGCTCAACGGAAATCTTCCCACTGAAGCCGCGCCCTGAACTCTCGCGGGAATATCTGCTGTTTTGGCTGCTGGCTGATGAGACGTGTGACCGCATCAACGAGACTTGCACGGGCGCACGAATGCCACGCGCTCAGATGAACGACGTGCTCGGCTTTGAGATTCCCGTCCCCCCCCTCCCCGAACAGCGGCGGATCGTCGGCCTGCTCGACGAAGCGTTTGCGGGCCTCGCCACCGCCAAAGCCAACGCCGAAAAGAACCTCCAGAACGCCCGCGCCCTCTTCGAAAGCCACCTCCAATCCGTCTTCGCTGACCAATGGCATGTTGGTAAGTTGGTTACACTCTCGGAGTTGGCCACTGACATCACGGACGGCGACCATCTGCCACCGCCGAAGTCTCCAACCGGTGTACCATTCATCACCATAGGAAACATCGTGAAGGAGACCCGCGAGATTGATTTTAGCGACACCTTCATGGTGCCTCGCGCTTACTTTGACGCTCTTAAAACCTACAAGAAGCCTCGGCGGGGAGACGTTCTTTATACCGTCACCGGTTCATTCGGAATCCCCGTCATTGTCCGTGATGACGCCGAATTTTGCTTCCAGCGGCACATTGGCCTTGTTCGTCCGAAGCCCGAGATAAGCAGTTCCTGGCTCTACTATCTCCTCATGTCTCCACAGTTGCTCAAACAGGCAAATGAAGGTGCCACGGGCACGGCACAAAAGACTGTTTCATTAAAACTCCTCCGCAGTTTCATGGTGCCCAAGGTTGCGCCGAACCAACAGAGGCAAGCTGTGGGAAAACTTGACGCCCTCAATGCCGAAACCCGCCACCTCGCCGCCATCTACTCCCGCAAGCTCGCGGTGCTGGAGGCGTTGAAGAAGTCGCTGCTGCACCAAGCCTTCACCGGAGAACTCTGACCATGCCCAATGCCCCAATCACAGAACGCACTTCCAATCCTGCCGAAATCACCACGGTCGGCATCGATGTGGGCGGCGAACGCAAGGGTTTTCACGCCATCGCGATTACCAACGGAGATTATTCGAGCCACCTTGCCACAAAGGACGTGCAGGAACTTTCCTGCTGGTGTCGTGATACGGTGCGAGCACAAGTCATCGCTGTGGATGCACCGTGCGGCTGGAGCATCGACGGACATTCACGCCCCGCCGAGCGCGAGCTAATGCAAAAGAGCATCTGGTGTTTCTCAACGCCGACGCGAGAGAAGGCAGTCGGGCATCCCACCAATTACTTCGGCTGGATGCTGCGGGGCGAGGCGTTGTTTCGTGCGCTCGAAAATGACTTCCCCCTTTGTCGCAAACTGCCCGCAACAAACCGGAAGTGCTGCTTCGAGACTTTCCCGCACGCCATCACCTGGCATCTGCGGGGTGGCAATGCCGATGCTCGGCGTAAGCGTGAACAACGCCGGGCCTTGCTGACGCAGGCGAGAATCGACATCACCGGGTTGACAAACATCGACCTCGTTGATGCCGCGCTCTGCGCCCTCACGGCTAACCGCGCCGCCACGGGCGGTGCGTGCGTGAGTTTCGGTGAGCAGAACACCGGATTGATCATCGTACCCACCCAACCCAACCTATGAACACCACCGAACCCCAGCGCCTCACCGCCATCTGCACCCGAAAGCGCGCCACGCTGGGGCAGTTGAAGAAGTCGGTGCTGCACCAAGCCTTCACCGGAGAACTTTAGGAGACGCCCCATGAGCAGGGAAAAGAAACTCCAGATTCGTAACAGCACCGCCGAGTTCCTGATCTTCACCCGGCAGGCGGGCGAGGACGGCATCGAGGTGCGCGTCGAAGACGAGACCGTCTGGCTGACGCAGAAGCTGATGGCGGCGCTGTTCGAGGTGACCGTTCCGACCATCAGCGAGCATCTGGCCAACCTATATGCCCAAGGTGAAATCTCCGAACCGGCAACTCTTCGGAATTTCCGAACAGTTCAAAAGGAGGGTGCCCGCGATGTCGCCCGGAATATGGATTTCTACAACCTCGACGCCATCATCGCCGTAGGCTTCCGGGTGAACTCCGTCCGCGCCATCCAGTTCCGGCAATGGGCCACAGGCGTCTTGCGGGATTTCGCGATCCGCGGCTACGTGCTGGACAAGGAGCGGCTGAAGAACGGGGCGTTCCTGAGCAAGGAGTATTACGAAAACCTGCTGGCGGAGATTCGCGAGATCCGGGCGAGCGAGCGGAAGTTCTACCAAAAGATCACCGACATCTACGCCACGGCGATGGATTACAGCCCGGAGGCGGAGACGACCCAGACATTTTTCGCCACAGTGCAGAACAAGCTGCATTTCGCCATCCATGGCCGTACCGCCGCCGAACTGATTGTGGAACGGGCGGACAGCAAAAAGGAGCGCATGGGCCTGACGACCTGGAAGAACGCGCCGCACGGGAAGATCCTCAAGCCGGACGTCGTGGTGGCAAAGAACTACCTCACCGAAAAGGAACTGAAGTCACTGGATCGGATCGTGACGATGTATCTGGATTACGCGGAAGATCAAGCCGAGCGCGGCATCCCAATGACCATGCGGGACTGGGCGACCAAGCTGAACGCGTTCCTCCAGTTCAACGAACGGGACATTCTCGATCATCCGGGGAAGGTGAGCCAGGCGGTGGCCAAGGCCTTTGCCGAAAGCGAGTTCGAGAAGTACCGGATCGTACAGGATCGCCTGTTTGAGTCGGACTTCGACCGGCATATCAGGAAGGCTTTGGAAGGCGGCAAGGAAGAATCATGAACGAAGCCGAAACCAGAGCCGAGCACATCGACCCCGCACTTGCCGCGGCGGGTTGGGGCGTCGTTGAGGGGAGCCGCATCCGGCGCGAGTACCCGATCGCGCCGGGCCGCATCGAGGGGCTCGGCCGGCGCGGCAAGCCGCTCATCGCCGACTACATCCTGGAGTACCGCAACCGCAAGCTGGCCGTGGACGAGGCCAAGGCATGGGATGTTGAGTTGACCGAGGGGGTGGCGCAGGCCAAGAACTACGCCGGCAAGCTCGCCGTCCGTTTCGCCTACGCCACCAACGGCCGTGGCATCTACGCCGTGGACATGCAGACCGGCAGGGAAGGCGAGATCGCCCGCTATCCGACCCCCGACGAACTCTGGGCCATGACCTTCGCCGGGGAGAACGCTTGGCGGGACCGGTTCACGGCCGTGCCGTTCGAGGACAAGGGCGGCTCGCACCCGACCCGGTACTATCAGGACACCGCCATCGAGCGGGTGATGGATGCCATCGCGGCGAACCAGCCGCGCATCCTGCTCACGCTCGCCACGGGCACGGGCAAGACCTTCATCGCCTTCCAGATCGCCTGGAAGCTCTTCCACTCCCGCTGGAACCTCTCCCGCGAGCCTTCCCGCCGGCCGCGCATCCTGTTCCTCGCCGACCGGAACATCCTGGCGAACCAGGCCTACAACGCCTTCTCCGCCTTCCCCGAGGATGCGCTGGTGCGGATCGAGCCGGACGACATCCGCAGGAAGGGCAAGGCGCCGAAGAACGGCAGCCTGTTCTTCACCATCTTCCAGACCTTCATGACCTCCGGCGCCCAGGCGTCCGATGAAGTCAATACGGTCAACGCGGTCAAACCCGCCGTCGCCCCGCCGCCGATCTATCCGCTGGCGGAGGACGAGGTCGCCCCCTTGGACATGGCGGCGGAACCGCCCGCGCTCTTCGGCGAATACCCGCCGGACTTCTTCGACTTCATCGTCATTGACGAGTGCTACCGCGGCGGCGCGAACGACGAGAGCGCCTGGCGCGGCATCCTCGAATACTTCGCCCCGGCGGTGCAGATGGGGATGACCGCCACGCCCAAACGCGAGGAGAACGTGGACACCTACCGCTACTTCGGCGACCCGGTCTACATCTACTCCCTCAAGGACGGCATCAACGACGGCTTCCTGACGCCATTCAAGGTGAGGCAAATCCAGACCACGCTTGACGAGTACGTCTACACGCCCGATGATTGCGTTTTGGAAGGAAGCATCGAAGAGGGCAAGCTTTACGACGAGGAAGACTTCAATCGCATCATCGAGATCAAGGAACGGGAGAAGAAGCGGGTTGAAATCTTCATGGCGCTGATTGACCAAAAGGAAAAGACCCTCGTCTTTTGTGCGAGTCAAATTCACGCGTTGGCCGTCCGCGACCTGATCAACCAGATGAAGACCAGCGCCGACCCGAACTACTGCCAGCGGGTGACGGCGAACGACGGCGCGCTCGGCGAGCAGCACCTGCGCGACTTCCAGGACAACGAGAAGACGATCCCGACGGTCTTGACCACGTCGCAGAAGCTTTCGACCGGCGTGGACGCCCGCAACGTCCGCAACATCGTCCTGATGCGGCCCATCAGGCGGATCATCGAGTTCAAGCAGATCATCGGGCGCGGCACGCGGCTTTACGACGGCAAGGACTACTTCACGATCTACGACTTTGTGAAGGCGTGCCAGCATTTCAGCGATCCCGAGTGGGACGGCGAGCCGCTCGAACCGGAGCCCTGCCCGAAGTGCGGCTGCCAGCCGTGCGCGTGCGTAAAGCCGCCGCCGCAAGCGTGCCCCGTCTGCGGCCAGGCGCCCTGCGTCTGCCCGCCGGGTCCCTGCCCGAGATGCGGCCAGCGGCCATGCGTATGCAAAAAGCGGGAAAGGGTGAAGGTAAAACTGGCGGACGGCAAGGAGCGCACCATCCAGCACATGATGATGACCAGCTTCTGGCACCCCGACGGCACGCCCATGTCCGCGCAGCAGTTCATGGAACTGCTCTTCGGCAAGCTCCCGGACTTCTTCAAAGACGAAGCCGAACTCCGCGCCATCTGGAGCGCTCCCGACACGCGCAAGAAGCTCTTGCAAGGGCTGGCCGAGAAAGGTTTTGGCCACGACCAACTATCCGAAATGCAGAAGATCATCGACGCCGAAAAGAGCGACCTGTTCGATGTGCTGGCCCATGTGGCCTACGCCTTGCCGCCGGTCACCCGCGAAGTGCGGGCCGCGAACGCCAAAGTCCACATCAACGCCCAGTTCAATGCCAAGCAGCAACTCTTCCTTGATTTTGTGCTCCAGCACTACATCACGGTCGGCGTGGAAGAACTGGACCAGGAAAAACTCACGCCGCTGCTCCTCCTCAAATACCACAACTCCCTCGCGGATGCCGTCGCTGACCTCGGCGGCCGGCCCGAAGAAATCAACAAAACCTTCGCCGGTTTCCAGAAGTATCTTTATCAACAAACGGCTGCGGCGTGACGAATCGGGTCGCCCGCCGCGAGCCCCCCTTTCCCCTTTTCAGCTTTCCTCTTTCGGCCAGACAAGGGACGGGCCTGAATGGCGTGAATGGCGCTAAGTTAAGGGGCTATTGCCATCTTAATCGTAATCGTAATCTTGATCTTAATATTAATCTTAATCTCTTGGTGGAGAACGGATTACGATTATGATTATGATTATGATTATGATCGGAAGCATCGCTTTACTTAGCGCCATTCGGGACGGGCCTTGCATCTCTCCGGGTGCCTGCAGAACCGACGAAGGAAATGTTGCAATCGCCTCGTAGGGTAACACCCCATCGCCAAAAAAAAGCACGCCGTGCATCATGACGCCCATGACCATAGACATCGACAAGCGATCCACGGTGCTCATGCTGTTGACACTGCTCCTTCCCGCACTGACACGTGGCGCGGGCTCGGACATCTCGGCAGGCACCTTCGGCGTGTACATGGAGAACGACATGTATGCCGGCACGGACCACTACTACACCAGTGGTTCCAAGCTCACGTGGAGTTCTCCCAATCTCGAAACGCTCAGCGACTCCCCGTATGCCAGCCCGTTCCTGCCGATGTTTGATCGGTTGCCCTACATCAACGCAAGCGACTATCAAAAGAACCTCGTTTTCGCACTTGGGCAGAACATCTACACGCCCGACGACACCGAGTCGTCTGGGCTGCTCGGCGATGATCGCCCCTACGCGGGCTGGCTTTACATGGGGCTCGGCATCGTGTGGAAAGATGCGCGGGTGAGAAACTCGCTCGTGCTGAGTATCGGCGTCGTCGGCCCATGGGCCTACGCGCATGAAACCCAGCGCCTGATCCATGATGCGCTTGATCAAGATCATCCGAATGGATGGGAGAATCAACTACACAATGAACTCGGTGTGAACCTCGCGTACGAACGGATTTGGCGTCTTCCCAAGCTCACGAAACGCAGCGGGCTTGACTGGGAGCTCCTGCCCCATGGAGGCGCGGTGGTAGGAAACGTCTATACCT
The DNA here is from genome assembly GCA_016873675.1 of Lentisphaerota bacterium. Lineage (NCBI taxonomy): Bacteria > Pseudomonadati > Lentisphaerota > Lentisphaerota bacterium. The sequence continues at coordinate 27,307 of VGWG01000005.1, forward strand.
ATGTCAACCTCGGCGCCGAACTGCGCGCTGGCTTGAATCTGCCCGATGATTTCGGAACCGGAGTGATCGGTCCGGTGGCCACCACCTCGACGCCCGTCGATGGCATGATGGGCGCAGATCGTTCCCGCTTTGATCTGGGGATGTATGTCTTCGCCCGAGCCGATGGCCGCGCGGTGGGACGCAACATTTTGCTGGATGGAAACACCTTTGGGAGTGGCCCATCCGTGGGGCATAATCCCTTCGTCGCTGATCTCAGCCTCGGCGTGGCCCTGAACATTAAGAATACCAAGATCGCCTACGCCTCTGTCTATCGGACCCGTGAGTTCGACAGCCAGCAGGACGCCCAAATCTTCAACATGGTCTCACTCAACTGGACCTTCTAAATCACCGTCCATGAATCGTTGAGGCGCTTGAACGACGCGTATGTTTTCGAACGGCACGCTTGTGCTCCATGGGGGTGCAACCCCACCAAACCGCGAGGCGTCTGGGCCTCAGCAGACGCTGACTGCGACGGCGTGCTCGCGGCGGTCGTCAACCAGCGGGACGATGCCATCAGCTTGTTCCAGGCCGTCGAGCACCACCCGGAACGGCCGCGCGAGGGCCGCTGCGGACCGCGTAACATGAATATGGTAAAACGTGTCGCGGTAGCGGTAGTGCAGCTTCAGCGCTGTCCAGGCGCGCGGCAGTTGCGGATTGAGCCGCAATTGCTCGGCTTCAAGCCGCACGCCAAGCAGGGTCTCGACGAGCAGCCGGTACATCCAACCGGCCGCGCCCGTGTACCAGGTCCAACCGCCGCGCCCGACATGGGGCACGGCGCCGTAAACATCGGCGGCCATGACATAGGGTTCGACCTTGTAACACTCCACCCCGGCCGCGTTGGCCGTATGCCGGATCGGGTTGAGCCGCGAGAACAATTCCCAGGCGCGCTCGGTTTCGCCAAGCTGCGCGAACGCCATGACGGCCCAGATGGCGCCGTGGGTGTACTGGCCGCCGTTTTCGCGCACACCGGGCGGGTAGCTCTTGATGTAACCGGGCTCCATCGCCGATGTCTCGAAGGGCGGATCGAGGAGCCGGATCAGCCGGTCGTCGTGCCGGACCAGACGCTGATAGACGTGCTCCATAGCCTGACGCGCCCGCGCCGGCTCCGCCGCGCCGGACAGCACCGCCCAGCTCTGGGCGAGGGAGTCAATCTGGCACTCCTCGTTGGCAGCCGAACCGAGCGGGGTGCCGTCATCGAAGGTCGCACGCCGATACCATTCGCCATCCCACCCGTGTGCTTCGATGTTCCGCTGCAAGCGCGCCGCTTGCTCGCGGCAACGGTCGGCCAACACCGTATCGTGGCGGCGGCGGGCGAGTTCCTCGAACCGCTGCAACACGTGGTAAAGAAAGAACGCCAGCCACACGCTTTCACCCCGACCGTGCGCTCCGACCAGATTCATGCCGTCGTTCCAGTCGCCGCTGCCGATCAATGGCAGTCCATGTTCACCAAAACGCAGGCCATATTCGATCGCCAGCACGCAATGCTCGTAGAGCGTTCCGGATTTTCCAGAAAGGCGCGGCAGATCATAGTACGATTCCTCATCGGCGTTTACCGGGCGGCCGTCGAGATACGGCGCACGCTCGTCGAGAACGCCGGTGTCGCCAGTCATCGTCACGTAGCGACAGGTGGCGTAGGGCAACCAGAGGTAATCGTCGGAGCAGTGCGTGCGCACGCCGCGTCCGCTGGGCGGATGCCACCAGTGTTGCACGTCGCCTTCGCTGAACTGGCGACTGGCGCACCGCAACAGATGCTCGCGGGCGATCCATGGCGCGGCGTGCAGCAGCGCCATCGTGTCTTGGAGCTGATCGCGAAACCCGTACGCCCCGCCGGACTGGTAATAGCCGCTCCGCCCCCAATAGCGCGCGGCCAAAACCTGATACTCCAGCCACCCATTGACCAGCAGGTTCAGGGCCGGGTCGGGCGTCTCGGCGTACACGACGCCCAAGGTGCGCTTCCAGAACTCCCAGACGCTCTCCAGAGCGAGCCGCGCGCCAGCCGGATCGCCGAAGCGCCGGATGAGCTGGTGCGCCTCTTCGACATCATTCCCGGCCCCGAGCGTAAAGACCAGTTCGTGTTCCTCGCCATCGGCCAACGCGATACCCGCTTGCATCGCCGCGCAGGGATCGAGCCCCGCGCCCGTGCGACCCGAAAGACGCGCCCGGCGCATCGCCGCCGGACTGGCCATCATGCCGTTGCGCCCCAGAAATTCCGCGCGGCTTCCGGTGACGGTCCGCGCGGCGTCGCTGACGTTGACGAAAACGGTTTTGTCGGCAAACTCGCGATTGTACACGGTGCGCGCGAAGAGCGCGCCCGTGGCCGGGTCCAGGGAGGTGACCACGTGCATCAGGTTCGTGTGGCGCCACTGACCCAAGACCAGCTCCCAGTAGCCGGTGACCGACAACCGCCGGGTTCGGCCCGAGCGATTGCGGAGCTTGATCGTCACCACTTTCACGGGTGCATCTTGCGCCACATAGGTCCAGAGTTCCGACTCGATGCCCAACTGCGCGTACTCGAACACGCTGTACCCAAACCCGTGACGGCAGACATAGGTTCCGCTTCCCCGCGCGGGCAAAGGCGTGGGCGACCAGAACTGGCCGGTTTCTTCGTCCCGAATGTAGAAAGCCTCGCCGCTCAGATCTCCCACCGGATCGTTGTGCCAGGGTGTCAGCCGGAATTCATGGGCGTTGTCCACCCAGGTATAGGCCCCGCCACTTTCGCTGACCACCGAACCGATGCGGGCGTTGGCGAGCACATTGGACCAGGGCGCGGGGGTGGCCCGACCCGGCGCGAGCGAGATCACGTATTCCCTGCCGTCGGGTGTAAACCCCCCCAGCCCGTTGAAGAAGATACGTTCACGCGGCGGCAGCGCAGACGCGGCGGCCGTCAAGGGGGAGCGGCTCGGCGTGAAGCGAGGCATTACCCGCTCCAGCGGGGCCTGCCGCTCGACTTGCCCGGTGAGCGTCTCCGCGCTGTCGGTGATGATCACCCGCGCAACCGTTTGCAGCAGAATCCGCTGCTCCTCCGACAACTGTTCGCTGCGCCGCGGGAAGATGCCGCCTGGCTTATCCACCCGGTGCGCCTCCGTACCTGCGGCAATCAAGCTCAAAACCTGTTCCTGAAGCACCTGACGATATCCGGAAAAGTCCTCGTTCAAGATAATCAGATCGGTCTTCAAGCCTTTCTCGCGCCAATAGGCGTGGGCCTTGAGCACCTCCCGCACCCGCTCGATCCGATGCACGTCGGCGATGCGCAGCAGCACGATCGGCAGATCGCCTGAAATGCCAAAGGCCCACAAGCCGGGCTGCCCGAGCCGATTGCGAACCAGGAGGCCGGCGTCGGCGCGGAGGCGCGGGTTCGCAAACAGCACCGCGCCCGCGAGCTCGACATAGACCTGCGCCTCGGCTTCGGTCGCCTGCAACTGGCGCAACACGAGTTGGCTGTGGGACCAGGCCATTTCGAACGCGCGCGCGGCGAAACTGGAATCGCGGTACTTATCGATCAGTACCAGCGCGGCCGCGCGCGTGTCGGCCATGCCGGAAATGATGTGCCACGTGGCAACGGTGTCGGCGGCGATGACCATGCCGCATCGGATGGCGACGATCGGATCGAGCGTCGCGCCCTCCGTGCCCGACAGCGGCCCGGGGGCGTCAAACGCCGCTGGCGCGTCCACCGTGCGATTCCGTCCGATAAACCGCGCCCGGTCCGTCTCGTAGGAGGCGTCGCCGGCCAGCGCGCCCTGGGTGGTCATCAGGTGGAACATCCACGGCGGCTCCTCGCCCGGCGCACGCGGTCGGCGCATACAGAGAATGGCCTGCGTGTCGCGGAGAATCTCCGTGCGCACGAACAAATTGCTGAAGGCCGGGTGCGCGAGATCCGCGTCCGGGGGCGCAAGCACGATCTCTGCGTAACTCGTCAGTTCGATGGTGCGAAGGCGGGATGAAAAATTCGTGAGTGTCACACGGCGGACTTCAACGTCATCCTCGGGTGACACGGCGATTTCCGTGTGCGCTTCAATCTCTTCGTCGCGCCGGCGATACTCGGCGCGCCCCTGCAGAAAAATCGCCTCGCCGTATTTCGCTGCGCGCCGCGTCGGTTGGTAAGCCGTTGACCACAGCACGCCCGTGACGGTGTCGCGCACATAGCAGAACAGGCCCCATCCGTCGCGAGTGGCGTCCTCGCGCCAGCGCGTGACCGCCAGATTTTTCCAGCGGCTGTACCCGCCGCCCGTGTGGGTGACCATCACGTGATAGCGTCCATTGGACAGCAGATGCACATGCGGCAGCGGCGTGTCCGGCGAGGGGAAGACGCGCATGAGGGCGGCGGCCGCCTCCGGCGGCTGGCGCGCGGCGCTCACCTCGGCCGCGTGGGGATGCAAGGGGGAGGCGATCTTAGGGATACGCTCGTGCAACAGCAATTCCGCCGCCTTGAAAGCCGGGTCGGAAAGAAACCGGCGCTGCATCGGCCGGTCCAGCAGCAGGTGCGTCAGCGCCAGCAGGCTCATCCCCTGGTGATGCGCCATGTAACTGCGCAACAGGACCCCCTCCTTGCCCTGCGGCATGCGCGCGGGCGAGAAATCAATCGCTTCATACAATCCGTGAGCGCCGCCGTATCCTTTCTCCACCAGCGTCTGAAGATTTCGGCAGGCCTCGCGGGGCATGACCATCAACGCCAGTGCCGAGGCGTACGGCGCGACAACCAGATTCTCCGCCAGGCCGCGCTTGAACCCCAGTCCCGGCACGCCGAAAGCCCCATACTGGTAGACCCCCTGCGCGTCGGTGGCGTTGTAGCACGATTCGGAAATCCCCCACGGCACACCGCGCTGGCGTCCGTATTCAATCTGCCGGGCCACGACCGCCCGGTAGGATTGATCGAGCAACGTGTGCTCGTACGTCGGCATCACGAGCAGGGGCATCAGGTACTCGAACATCGAACCGCTCCACGACAACAAAGCCATCGCGCCGACGTGGGTGGTCACCTGTCGGCCCAGGGCAAACCAATGCTCCTGCGGCAGCCGATCCTGGGCGATGAGCATGAAACTGGCCAAACGCGCCTCCGAGGCGAGCAGGTCGTAATACGCCGGATCGCGGCGCCGCTCGCTGACGTTGTAGCCAATCACCAGCAAAGCGCGGGCGGGATCGTAGAGAAAAGCGAAGTCCATCTCCGCCTGCGCGGCACAACTCCGGGCGAGCCGATCAATCCGACGGAGGCGCTCGGCGGCGCGTGGTCCACCGGCGGCCTCGCCGGCCAAATCCTGCAGCGTCGGAATGCCTTCGAACGGGCGGGTATCGGGCACGAGCAACAGCAAATCGTCGCGCACAGCCCGGCACTGCCGCGCGAATGCGTGCCGCCACGCCTGCCGGTTCGCATCACCGTCGGCGGGCAGCGTCTCGATCTCACGGCCGAGTTCCTGAAGCAGCGTCATCGTGGCGGACAGGGTCGCCGGCGGGGTCGCATTCAGTTTCGTCCGCAGGGACGCGAGGGGCGGGGCACCCGCCCTGTCCAGCGTGTCCCGCAGTCCAGAGAGCAGCCGGGGCGAGACGACGGGCTGCGTTTTCAACTCCAGCAGACCGCTGCGCAAGACGGCCAACGCCCCGGCGAGGTTACCGCTGTCCACGCTCGACACATAAAGCGGCCGAAGCGGCACCAGCGTGCGCGTGTCGTACCAGTTGTAGAAATGGCCATGGTAGCGTTCGAGACGCTCCATAGCGCCAAGGGTCTGTTCCGTGCGTTCGAGCAATTCACCGGTGGAGAGGTAACCAAAATCCCACGCCGACAGATTGGCCAGCAAGGCCATGCCGATATTGGTCGGCGAGGTTCGTGAGGCGACGAGGCGCGTCGGGGTTTCCTGAAGATTGTCAGGCGGCAGCCAGTTTTCCTGAGCGTTGACGAGCGTTTCGAAGTAGCTCCAGGTTTGGCGGGCCAGCCCGTGCAGGAACACGTGTTGAGCCTCGGAGAGGACCGGTTGGGGGGTCGTCAGCGGCCGGCTGATCCACCAGCCGACGGCGGGCGCGATGAGCCACAGCAGCAGCAGCGGCCCGCTGAAGAGCAACTCGGCGGGATGCGCCAGCGCCAGCCACACGCCGGCGATCGCTCCGAACAGCGGCGCGACCCACATCTCCGAGAAGAAGTCAGCCGGCGTCTTGCAGCCGTTGCGCCGCGCATAGCGCGGCGTGTGCCAGAGCAACAGGCCTCGCCGCGTGAACGCCATGCGACCGGCGGAAACAAGGATCGCGTCCAGATGGACCACGGCCCGATACGGCAGGCTGCAAAGCGCAAGCGCGGCCTCAGCCCCCTGTCGGCCAATCGCTCCGAAGATGGCGTTACGATGGACGGCCCACGTCCGTTCGCGGGGTTTTTGAAGCGCTTCAACCAACACGGTGACGCCCACGGGCAGCAGCAGCAGAGCGAACGCAAACAGCGTCCAATACCCCGTCAGCGCGGGGACGCCCATCACCCAACCGCCGAGCAGCAGGAGAAACAGGGCCGGGGGCACCAGACTTCGGCGCAGGTTGTCGAAGATCTTCCACCACGCGAGCGCGGTCAGCGTATTGGGCACCCGCTTGCTGGACGACCCAAGCACCCGCGGCAGGAGCCATCCGGCGATCTGCCAGTCGCCACGAATCCAGCGATGACGCCGGCTCATCTCGGCGGTGAAACTCGCGGGATGGTCCTCATGCAACTCCACGTCCGTCACCAATGCCGACCGGGCATAACCGCTTTCCACCAAGTCGTGACTCAGAATCAGGTTTTCCGGAAACCGCCCGGCTGTGGCCTGCCGGAAGGCGTTTACGTCATAAAGACCTTTGCCCACATACGACCCCTCCGCAAACAGGTCCTGGTACACGTCCGACACTTCGCGCGTGTAGGGATCAATGCCCGCTTCGCCGACGCTGAGCTGGGCAAAGCGCGAACGATGGGCCGCGAGCAGACTGATGGGCGTGCGCGGCTGTAGGATGGCATACCCCTCGACCACGCGCCCGGTGGATGGATCGAAGCGCGGTCGGTTCAGCGGATGCACCAGCGTGCCGACGAGTTTGCGGGCGGCATCGCGCGGCAAGGCGGTGTCTGTGTCCAACGTCAACACGTAGCGAATCGTGGGCAGCACCGCCAGATCGGCGATGATCTCGGAGAACGGCGTGCGCGGCCCGCCGCAGAGCAGCGCGTTGAACTGTTCCAGCTTGCCCCGTTTGCGTTCGTAACCCATCCAGAGGCGCTCGTGCGGGTTCCAGACCCGCGGCCGGTGAAAGAGGTAGAAGCCGGGCGCGTCCACGAAACCATACCGCTCGTTCAACGCGCGGATCCCGTCACGCACCAGACGCACCAGTTCTGCGTCGTCGTCTTGCGTCGCGGCGGGCGCATCACGAAAGTCGGTCAGCAGTGCGAAGAACAGATGCGGATCGCGATTTCCCAGAAATCGGACCTCCAGTCCTTCCAGTAAATCGGCGACGGCCCGTGCATCGGTCAGGAGCGTGGGGATCGCCACCAGGGTGCGATCCGTGTCTGGTATCCCTTTCGATAAGTCCATCCGCGGCAGGGCGCGTGGCCCGACCAAGAGACTCGTCGCCAGGTTCACCAGCGCGACGGCCATCTGGGACGCCACGAGGATGCCCAGCGCCGCTAGCAGCCAGACCCGCCAGTCGCCCCAGCCCAACAGCCGGAGCGGCTCCAGCAGCGGGCTGGTGGCGACCGCCGTGACCCCAGCCAGCGCTCCGACATAGAGACCGACCGGAAAGCGGCGCGCCATCCGCGAAAATGACCGGCGCAGCGACCAGCGGACGCGGACGAGGCGCTCCAGCCGATCACACCCCTGGTCGATGAGATAGTAGCCCACATGGGCGGTGCGCGACAGCGGGCCGTCACGGCGCAGAGCTTCCGCGGCAAGATCGACGACCGTGCGGGCCACCGTCTCCTCGGCGGTTTGGGACCGCCGCGCCAGATCTTCGACGACATGGCGATACCGGTCGCGCGTCAAGAAGTCCATGTCGGCATACACGCCGAGAGGATCGGCGCGCAGCGCCTGTTCGGTCGCGCTCGACGTTTCCACGAAGGTCCGCCAGTTGATCGCGCCCAACGCGCGCAGACTGCCGATGCAGTTGCCGATGGAAACCTGATCAGCCGCCTGGCTCTGGGTGTCGGCCCGCTGCAGGCGCTCGCGGGTCACGCCCTGCTCGGCGAGCCGGTGTTGCACCCAGCTCTCGACGGTAGCCATGGCCGGCCCTTGCCCCTGCAATCGTTCGCAGAATTCCTCGACAAACGGGCTGCTGAACGACGGCTCGGACTCTGCCATCTCCGCCAGCACCCGCAGGACCGTCGCTGAATTCTCCTCCGTCGCCGTCAGCAGGCGAGCGGCCCACCGTTTGGCCAGAACCAAATCGCTACGACGTCCGGCGATATGCGCCGAGACGCGTCGCAAGTTCTCGATCAGCCCCAAACGCAGCATGATCGGCACGGCCCACAGCTCGCCCAGGATCAGCGTTTTGACGGACTGGTAGGCCGCAACGAAGTGGCTGACGTTTTCGGCGTCCACGCGTCCGTCAGCGTGAGCGATCAGCTCCAGGGCGATGTCATACACGCGGGGAAATCCGGCCGCCGCGCCATGCGCCAGTCGGGGCAGCTCCCGACTGTAGGTCCGAGGGAAGTGCAGACGCGCGAGACGGATTTGCTCCTCAACCAGGTAAAAATTATCCAGGAGCCACTCGCCTGCCGGGCTGCCACGCCGCCCTTCGGCCTCCGCGCCGGTCATCATATCATAGGCCTGAATCAGCATCCGTTCGTTGTCCGCCAAACGCGGCAGCAGCCGGTTCGGACCCGACTGCGGGTCTAGCTGATGTCGCCCCGCCAGGGCAACGGCATGCCGACGCAACTGCTCGACGCTGAACAATTCGGCGCGCAGAGGCCCTTCCGTCGCGCGAGCGCGCGGCGAAGACCGCCTTTCTTGCCACCGTGTGCGACCTAACCGTGTCGTTTGCATATCTTTCCTTCATCCAAGCCTTGCCGACTGAAGGTTACAACACCAATCACGCAAACGATATGGGGTAAAACCCTATTTCACCTGCGATGCCGCGAAATCCCAATTTACCAGATGGTCCAGGAATGCCTGGACGAAATCTTTGCGGCGGTTCAGGTGGTCGAGATAGTAGGCGTGCTCCCAGACGTCACAGGTCAGGAGCGCGGTTTGCCCGTGCGCGAGAGGCGTATCCGCATTAGACGTCTTGATGATCTTCAGCGTGTCGCCCTCCTGCACCAGCCAAGCCCATCCGCTCCCGAACTGGGTCAGGGCGGCTTCGCTAAAGGCGGCCTTGAAGGCATCGAAACTGCCGAATGTGGCGGTGATTCGCTCCGCCAGCTTACCGGTCGGCGCGCCTCCGCCATTGGGCTTCATGCTCTTCCAGAAGAACGTGTGATTCCAGACCTGGGCGGCGTTGTTGAACAGACCCGCCTGATCCGGTTTGCCCGCCGTCTGCCGAATGATCTCTTCCAGAGGCAAACCGGCCATCTTCGTGTCAGCCGCGAGTGTGTTCAGATTGTCCACATAGGTCTGATAGTGCTTGCCGTAGTGAACGCTCAGCGTCCGCGCCGATAGGTGCGGCTCCAACGCATCCTGCGCGTAGGGCAGCGTCGGCAGTACGAAAGCGGGATCGTCTCCGCCTGCGGCCAGAGTCTTCGCGGGTACCTGCGCATTCGCTGCGAGCAACAGGCCTGTCAACGGAAGCAGGCTCACCATCGCCAACCTACTCTTACTCAAATGCGGATTCATGTGTGGATCTCCTTGTTTGGATTTGATGATACCTAATTACTGCAATGCAATAGTTTAGACACACATTACCCGAGACCTGTTTCGAGACCGGCTAGATCAGTTGCCGGGTCGATCGATCTGGGCGCCCGAGCGTTCCACGAGGCGATGGCGGGTTGGTCGGGGCGATTATGTTCATAGCAGAGCACGCTGACCGATGCGGTGTTTAGTAAAAAATGTTGTGCATGCGCGACGGTCAAGCCGATCCACCGCGCGGCGAGCACGCGGCCAACGTGGCCGTGGGAGAAGAGCGCGACATTGCCATCGAGCGTGCGGAGATGGGCAATCACGCGATCCGCGCGGGCGGACAGTTGAGCGGGCGTCTCTCCGTTGGGCGCGCCATCGCGAAAGAGATTCCAGCGTGGCCGCGATGCGGCTATCTCAGCAGGTGTACGCCCCTCATCATCCCCGTTGTCCCACTCCGCCAGATCCGGCACGATTGTCGGCGGCGGCTTCAGCCCCGCCAGCGCGCACGTCTGTCGCGCACGTTGGAGCGGGCTGGTCAGCACGTGGGTGAATAGGATGTTCCGGAGCCGCAGCCCCACCTCTCGCGCCTCGTCTTCGCCATGGGCGGTCAGTGGAATGTCCGTGCTCCCGGTGTATTGGCCGGAGCGTGACCACGCGGTTTCGCCATGGCGGATGAAGTAGATGTTGAGCGACTGAGGAGCACAACCATATTCACTGGTCTTGCGGTTTGTCATGACGGCTTTGTCGTCAGCCACCCGCGCCGTTGCGGTGGCGATCAATACGCGGGTACTCATGATCGATCGCCCCACTTCCAGTTCCGCACGTCCGGCATGTCCACACCATGCTGGTCGATGTAGCGCGTATGCTCGCTCAGCTTGTCGGTCATCAGCGCGTGCAGCGTTGCGCCTCGATTTCCAAGCGAGCCAACCCGACGAATCGCGTCCTGCACCAAGTGGAAACGGTCCAGATCGTTCAGCACGGTCATGTCGAAAGTGGTGGTGATGGTGCCTTCTTCCTTGTAGCCGCGCACATGGAGCTGTCCGTGGTTCGTGCGGCGATAGGTCAACCGGTGGATCAGCCACGGGTAGCCGTGAAAGGCGAAGAGGATCGGTTTGTCCTTCGTGAACAGGGCGTCGAAGTCCCGATCACTCAGCCCGTGCGGGTGTTCGCTTTCCGGCTGCAGCTTCATCAAGTCCACAATGTTGACCACGCGAATTTTCAGCTCGGGCAGGTGGTTCCGAAGGATGGAAACGGCGGCGAGCGTTTCCAGCGTGGGCACGTCGCCGCAACAGGCCATCACGATGTCCGGTTCTGTTGCCCGAGCGCATCCCGCCCATTCCCAGATCCCGATCCCCCGGGTGCAGTGCTCCACGGCCTCGTCCATCGTTAGCCATTGCGGTGCCTGGTATTTGCCGGCGACCACCACGTTGACGTAGTGGCGGCTCCTGAGGCAATGGTCCCACACCGATAACAGGCAGTTGGCGTCGGGCGGCAGGTACACACGCACGACCGACGCCTTCTTATTGACCACATGATCGATGAAGCCGGGGTCCTGATGCGTAAAGCCGTTATGAGCCTGCTGCCAGACATGCGAGGCGAGCAAGTAATTCAGCGAGGCGATCTTGCGCCGCCAGGGAAGCTCGGCACTGACCTTCAACCACTTGGCATGCTGGTTGAACATCGAATCGATGATGTGGATGAACGCCTCGTAACAGTTGAAGAGGCCATGCCGCCCGGTGAGCAAATAGCCTTCGAGCCAGCCCTCGCATTGATGCTCGCTGAGCATTTCCATCACGCAGCCGTCTGTTGCCAGAAACTCATCATTGTCCCTTGTTCGGGCTTCCCACTGCCGGTTGGTTACCTCAAAAACGCAATTTAACCGGTTGGACAGCGTTTCGTCGGGGCCGAAGATGCGGAAATTCCGTTGCTTGCTGTTGAGGCTCACCACCTCGCGCAGAAACTCCCCCAGTTCGTGCGTGTCGGCGGCTTGAACGGCGCCCGGCGCCGGGACCACTACCGCATAGTCGCGAAAGTCGGGCATCATCAGGTCGCGCAACAGCAGACCGCCGTTCGCGTGAGGATTGGCCCCCATGCGGCGGTCGCCCGTGGGCGCAAGCTCGGCCAGTTCGGGGATAAGACGCCCGCTCTGATCGAAGAGTTCTTCCGGCCGATAGCTCTTCATCCAGTCTTCAAGAAGCTTGAGATGGTCAGGATGCTCCGCATCAATCAGGATGGGGATCTGGTGCGCCCGGAAGGTGCCCTCGATCTGCAGTCCATCGACCTCCTTCGGTCCTGTCCAGCCTTTGGGGGATCTGAGGACGATCATCGGCCAGCGCGGACGGTCGGGTGCCCCGTTTTCCCGTGCGCAGCGTTGAATCTGGCGGATTTCCTGAACGGCTCTGTCCAGGACTTCGGCCATGCGTTGGTGCATGGTTTTGGGATCGTCGCCCTCCACGAAGTAGGGCGTCCAGCCATAGCCGCGGAACAGTTGCTCCAGCTCTTCCGGTTCGATGCGCGCCAGGACAGCCGGATTGGCGATCTTGTAGCCGTTGAGATGCAGGATCGGCAGCACGGCCCCGTCAGTGATCGGGTTGAGGAACTTGTTGGAGTGCCAGGCCGTGGCCAGCGGGCCGGTTTCGGCTTCGCCATCCCCGACTACGCAGGCGACGATCAGTTCCGGATTATCGAACGCGGCGCCGAAGGCATGGCTGAGCGAATAGCCGAGTTCGCCGCCCTCGTGAATCGAGCCCGGGCACTCCGGAGACACATGGCTGGGAATGCCGCCGGGGAACGAAAACTGCTTAAACAGCTTTTGGAGTCCGGCCTCATCCTGGCTGATGTCGGGGTAGATCTCGCTGTAGGTACCCTCCAAATACGTGTTGCCCACCAGCGCCGGACCACCATGGCCGGGGCCGGAGATGTAGATCATGTCCAGATCGTGTTCCGTGATGACCCGGTTGAGGTGCACATAGATGAAATTCTGACCCGGCGTGGTCCCCCAATGGCCGAGCAGCATCGCTTTCACATGGGCGGACTTCAGCGGCTCACGCAGTAGCGGGTTGTCACGCAGATAGAGCTGGCCGACCGAGAGATAGTTCGCCGCGCGCCAATAGGCATCCATCTTGTGGAGCAGGTCGAGCGTCAGCGTATCTGTTTTCATGGTTCAGTTCTCCTTTTTCATCTGACTCGGTTTCATTCTTCTCGCCGGGCGTGGCGCCCAAGTTTGACCATCTCCAGAACGAGCAACGGGATGGCTCCCACGGCGAGCAGCAACAGGCAATCGGTGAATGGCATGTGTGACGTCTTCAGAAAGCGCCCCAGCATCGCGCTGTGTTGGCTCCACACCTGAAGGGTGAAGGAAAGGGCAACCACGAGCATGAGATTGACGTTTGTGAATAGGGAGATGCGCCAGACCGGCTTCGCCGAGCAGGCCGGAGATAACACCGGCCGCGATGAGAATCCAGATCAGGAGGCTCTTGAACTGGCCGAGCACAATCCGAAGCGGGCTGATGGGTTTGCCTTCCTTCAGTTCGTTCGGGCCGCTGGTCGAAAGGCGCTGCGCCGCTTCCTGCGAAGAGAGCCCAACCGCCGCGGACTCAAGCCGGCTCAGCACATCCTCAGCCGACTGGCTGTGCCAAGCTGTGTTCGCCGGCTGTGCGGCGAACCCCTCGCTATCTGCGGGCAGAAGGCTGTAAGTCGTTGGGTCTGCACCAACCGGATTGTTCATGCCTTTCCCTTTGGCTGCTGTTTTGACGACCGTTGCATCAGGTTCTCCATCAATTTGTCGAACGGCTGATTGAACTTCGTGACGCCTTCGTCCTCCAATTGCTGAGTAACCGCATCGAGACTGATTCCGATATCCGACAATCGCTTCAAGATCCGTGCCGCATGGGCAACATCTTTCTCGAGACGGGCTTGCGCGTCTCCATGGTCGCGATAGGCGTCGAACGTTTCGACCGGAGCCGTGTTCACCGTGTCCGGTCCGATGAGGGCCTCAACGTATTTCACGTCGCTGTAATCGGGATTCTTTGTGCCCGTGCTGGCCCAGAGCAACCGCTGAACGTGAGCGCCCTGCGCCGCCAGACTCCTGAACCGGTCGCCGTCGAAGATCTCTTTGAATATCTGATAGGCCATCTTCGCGCTGGCGATTGCGACTTGCCCGAGCGCCTCCTTCGCGACATCTGCCGCTGGGCCGTTTTTCTCGATGATTGGTTTCAGCAGCGGGTCCACTAGCACATCGATACGGCTCACAAAGAAACTGGCCACCGAGGCCACGTGGTTCACCGCTTGCCTTTGGCTCAACCGCGCTTCGATGCCAGCGATGTAGGCTTCCGCCACCTGCCGGTAACGAGACAGCCCAAAGATCAAGGTCACATTGACGTTGATTCCTTCCCCTATCAGTTGCCGGATGGCGGGCAGTCCTTCGACTGTGGCGGGCACTTTGATGAAGACGTTGGGCCGGTTCAGGGCACTCCACAACCGGCGGGCTTCCATCAGCGTGCCAGGAGTGTTATGCGCCAGATGAGGGTTGACCTCCAAGCTGATGTAACCGTCTTTACCGTCGGTCCGGTCATAAAGCGGCCGGAACGCATCGGCGGCGCTTTGAACATCGCGCCGGGTGATCGCTTCATAGATATCCTGAGCGCCCTTCCCTTTAACCGCCAAGTCGCGAATATCCTCGTCGTAATCGTGACTCTCCACAATAGCCTTCTCGAAGATGGCGGGATTGGAGGTCATCCCCCGGAGTCCATCCTCTTCGATCAGACGCCGGAGCTCGCCGCCTGCGATCAGGTCGCGTCGGATGTAGTCCAGCCAAATGGACTGCCCGAGTGTTTCCACGTGTTTTACAGGATTGATCTTCATGGGGTTGCCTCGGTAACACGGTCGTGGAATCAGGCACGGCGTGACTTACGACGGTACGTATGGCCACCACCGCCCCAATGAACAATGTCGACAACACAGGCGGCGATGAAGAGCGCCAGCCATCCGCCGGTCAACGTGTGATTGTTGTTCAGCATGGCCGCGACGTAGGCGAGGGTGGTATACGGCATGAACACAAAGCCCACGAGCGGCCACAACCGGGTTTCAAACGCGCGTTTGAACCAGTCCGTCATCAAGAAAGCGATGACCATCAAAACGCGAGGCACGGCCAAAGCAATAACTACAAGTAGACATCCCATCGCTCTTCTCCGTTATGATATCGTAACAACACATCCCAGCCCCTTCTTTTTCTCAGAAGCCAAGAATAAACGGGCACCCTTTTTAGCAGCACCTATCCTGATGCGCCGTTGATGGCACGCCCGTCTCTGTCGCCGGGGCTACAGGAGAGCGGTCGGCTATACTGTGTCCCCCGCTTCATCCACGGTCTGCTTGGCAATATCCTTTGCTTTCGCCACGAACTTACGAGCGTTGTCCTTGGCTTTCCGGACGCCAGCCTCCGCGCTCTGCTTGACGTGTCCCATGGCCTGATCCATCTGGCCCTTGGCGCGCAATTTGTCGTTGTTGACCAGCGTACCCGCCGCTTCTTCGATTCGGCCCTTCGCTACTTCTATCGATCCATTCATGATTCCCTCTCTTTTCTTGTTTCGAACGTTGGTTCTTTCGTTGGTGACGAGAGCGTACACCATCGGCTGAACACACGGGTATAGGGTGTAACCCTACGCGCGTATCCCCGGCGTGTCGATCAACATGGCGCCACCCTCCAGAACAAGCAACGGGCGTCGGGAGGTGGTAGAAAAACCCTCGGGACGACGCTATGAATCATGGCGGGGCCGCCCGATGCGTGGCACTGCACACACACCCAGTCGCCCACACACGGCAGGTCACTGGCGGACTCGACTGCGAAACGGAACTTGCCCGCGAGCTCCGCAAAGGTGTCGGCCCCTGTGAAAGATATTCTGGACATCTTTACCCGTTTCTGGCACGGTAGCCTCATGCATTCCCTGCTCCCATCCGGTTCCGGGATGATTTCGGCCAATGCGGACCGATGCCAGCCGAAATGTGATTTGTTATCCATAGCCTTTCAAGCCGTGAGGCGGATCGCAGAAACACTGATTGTCTTTGCAGTCGGGGCCGGGAGCGTGAGGACCCTGGCCGCCGGGGAGGATCCCTTTGCGGACGTTGTGGCCGCGCCACAGGTCGTGGTGAACGCCGCCGCCCTGTCGGAACCGCAGTGGACGGATAATCTGCTCCTCCGCAAGGAGGTGTATCTGCTGTTTGCCACGAGTGACGAGACGGACGGCATCATGTCGCGACTGTCGGCGGGGTTTGAGGTGCAGAAGCGATTCTCCACGGCGACGCGCACGCTGGCATCGGTCGACTATCAGGGACGTCTCGTTTACCGGGATCGCATGCGGGATACATCTGTCGACCCGATGGGGCATGACGCATCGCCGTGGGAGTACGAAACGCATAATGCGTATCTTGACTTCTATAACCTGTTTGGCGGCCCCGGTCGCTTCAATCTCCGGTGCGGCTATTTCTATCAGCCTTTTGGCCTCAACCAGCAGACCGATACGCATGGGACGATCCTGCAACTGTCCAATGACCGCCTGTTTGGTTCGGATCGCGACGGTCAGGCGATTCTGTACGGCACGTTGACGGACGATCTGGATTACACCGTCGGCTACCTGCTGGGCGCAGGACCGGATTTCAAGCTGGCGGGTCAGACGGGCATGGGGATCGCACGCGTGGCGCTAAACAGTGATTGGCTCTTCCGCCGCGGACTTGAGGTCGGGATGAGCGTTGCGGCCGGCGAGCGTGTTTCCGAGTACGACCGGATGCGCATGGAATCGTCTGTGACGAACAACCCGGCCATGGCACGACGCGCCGATACCCCGGCGCGCAACGCGATGGCCGGGTCAATGATCGGCAACGACCCCCTGATTACGACCTTCCGCGCGGGTCTGGACGTGCGCAAACGGATGGATTCCACGATCGGCCCCTTTACGCTGACCGGCGAGGCTGCGATGGGCACGGATGACGGCGATCCCATCCTGTCGGGACTGACGCAGGCGGACTGGCTCAATCCCGGGCGGCGCTGGGGCGTGGCGGCACACGTGCAATACTTCCGGCGCGAGGGTTCAGAGGAACACGACCATGCGGAGGAATCGCGGGCAACCTTTGTGCTTACGCGGTACTTCCGAAACGACGTGGGCAATGCGTCCTTGCACTGGGTCGCCCTGGCGGTGGCGCAAGATCTCCAGCCGTCTGACGGTCCAGACGACACGCTGGCCATGGTTCACTATTACCGGTATTGGTGAGCGTGATGACTGCACACATGCTGCTGTTGACAGGGATTCTGGCGTTGGCTCCGATGATGTCGCGCGCGGCGGTCGGATGTACGCTCAGCAATCCGGCGCGAGACCTCCAGTCCCTTTTCCCTGAGATGACCTCGTATCGCGAGGATGTGAAGGAACTGCCGAAGTTCCCGCAGGGGCGGGAGCTGTATGAAGCGCTCCACGCACGCATGGGCGGCGAACTCGATCCGGTCTACGAAGCCTTCGATACGCCTTACACCCTCTATTCGGTCTTCAAAGGCGAGGAACGGATTGGCTACGTCCACGGCGTCAATGTGCCGGGGCGCGGCGGCGTGATCCAGGTCTTTGTGTCAGCCGAGCCCGCCACAGGGGCGATCAGCAAGCTCTTTTTCCAGCGCCTGGAGAGTCCGGGCGGCGCGATCCTGCGGGCCCGGGAGACGCGCGATCAGTTCACCGGACTTTCGCTGGCCGATTTCTACAAGCACGATTATTATGCGGAGGTCGAGCCCGGCAACACGGCCGACAAGATCGCCCGGATCAAGCCGCCGGCCGCGCTGCCCGAGGATGCGAAACCGGATTGGGACGCGACCTTGCGCGGACTTCGCAAGAATCTGATCCTGCTGGACATCTTTGCGTTCGACCGGCGCTATGAACCGTTTTTCAAACGTGCCGAAGAGGCGCGCCAAAAGAAAGGGAACAAACCATGAAACCTATCCGCAGCGTCGCATGGATGCTATTGGCCACAGCCGTCGCGGGCGTGCTGATCGCCGGATGCGGGCGCAAGGCCGGTCACGGAACGCATTTTGGCGAGCCGTTCACATCCGCGCCGGTTGTGACGATTGCGCAACTGCTGGAAACGCCGGAGGCCTTTCAGCGGAAGCCGGTGCGCGTGCAGGGAACCATCGAACGGCAGTGTCCCATGGCGGGGTGCTGGTTCTTCATACACGACGGGCAGGGCCGTTCCATCAAGGTGGAACTTGGCGACTACCTGCCCAAGTTGCCGCAAAACATCGGCAACATCGCCGAGGCTGAAGGCGAGTTGATCAAAAAAGGGGCTGCCTACGAATTCATCGGCACACGCGTAACGTTCACAAAAAAGGACGCTCCATGACGTTCACGGCTTTCGCATGGAAAAATCTGGTCCGCCGTCCGGTGCGCACGGCGTTGACGGCGGGCGGGGTTGCGCTGGCTGTCGCGGTGTCGGTGAGTCTGGGCGGGTTCAATCTGGGCTACAAGCGGGCCATTGCCGGGAGCATTGAGCAACTCGGTTTTCAGGTGATGGTCATGGCCAAGGGTTGTCCGTATGAGGCGGCGACGATGATGCTCAAGGGCGGCACGGGTTTGCTCTATCTGCCCGAAGATGCACACGCGAAGATCAAGAATGACCCCGATATTGAGGCGATCACTCCGATCTTCATCGGCATCGCCGAAAAACAGGGATCGTCGATCGACGACGCGCCATCAGCCGCATCCTGGACCATCCTGTCGGGTGTGGACGAGGTTTCGTTCCGGGTGATGAAACCCTGGCTGACTTTCAAGCAGGGGCCTGGATATGACGGCGGGCGGTGGTTTTCTGCGGATGCGACCAATGAGGTGGTCATGGGGTTTGAGGCGGCGGAGTACGAGCAGCGCAAGGTGGGCGATGTGTTGTATGCATCCATCACGCCCAATGGCAAAACGGTGCCGGTGATGCATGCCTTCCGGGTGATCGGTGTGCTCGAGCGGAGCGGCTCCCAGGACGACGGCACGGTCTTTCTGCCGCTGAAGACGGCCCAGCAGATTTTTGGGCGCGAGGGGCAACTCACGATCATCGGCATCAAGCTGCGCGAGTTCAACGGCATCCGCATGCGCGAATTTGAGGGGCGATGGATGAGCATTCCCGAGGTGCAGGTGGTGAGCCTGGAGCAGGTGAAAGGCGCGCTGGTGTCGCTCGTCGGCACGGCGCAGACCATGGTGGCGGCGGTGGCCGTGATTGCTGTTATTGTGGCGGTGATTGGCGTGATCAACGCGATTCTGATGAGTGTCTACGAGCGCATGGGCGAGATCGGCATCATGAAGGCCGTCGGTGCGACGCGCATTCAGATCTTCCGGTTGATCTGGACGGAGACCTTGCTGATCTGTCTGGCCGGGGCGGTTGTCGGCTGCCTGCTGGCGGCCATGGGCGCCGGGGCCACGGATGCCGCGCTGCGCCATCTGTTGAACATCGGCGTGACGCAGGGGCTGGTCCGCATCACCCCGGGCCTGCTGGGCGCGGCTGTGTCGGGGTCCGTCATGCTCGGCTTGTTGGCGGGCATCTGGCCGGCGCGCCGCGCGGCGGAATTGCATCCGGTGGAGGCGATTCGCGCCAACGAATAAGGGGGCATCGATGAACGGAGACGTGATTGTCGCGGGACGTGGTCTGTGCCGCTTCTATCTGCGGGGCAGCGAAACGGTGCGTGCGCTCGATGGCGTGGATATCGATGTTCGCCCTGGCGAGTCCGTCTGCATTCTCGGGCCATCCGGTTCGGGAAAAACGACGCTGATCAATTTGCTTTCGGCTTTGGACGCGCCGACCGCCGGCACGCTGACCATCAATGGCCGGCGCGTCGACGGGCTGCCCGAAAACGAGCTGGTGAACATCCGGCGCGGCACCCTGGGGTATGTCTTCCAAAAATTTCATCTGATCCCGACGCTGACCGTGGCCGAGAATGTCGCCCTGCCTCTTTTATTCCTGGGGCGGAAAGCCGATCCAGACGCTCTGGCGCGGGTACTGGATGCGGTGGGCTTGGCTGACCGGGCAACCCATCTTCCAAAAGAACTTTCGGGCGGCCAGATGCAACGGGTGGCCATCGGGCGGGCGCTTGTCACGGGGCCGCGCGTGCTGATCGCCGATGAGCCCACGGGCAACCTGGACAGTCAGACGGGCGGTGCGATCATGGATCTGTTTGTCAAGGCCGTGCGCGAGGAGGGCGTTGCGCTCGTGCTGACCACGCACAACCTGGCGCTTGCGTCCCGATGCGATCACCGTGTCACACTGGAAGACGGACGTGTGAAACAGGGCGCGTGAGGATGCTGCGCGTCCTGTCAGCCCGCCGGTGCAGCAGGTGCCGCACTTTGGGGAGAAGAAAGAAAGGTGTCGCTTGTCATCCTTCAGTTTTCATGCGATACTTGCCCCGCTGCTTGCTTTGGGTCTTTTGTCGCTCGAACAGCGCGCAATTATCCAAACGGGGGGCACTGCTGTCAACGCAATCACAACAGGTTCAACCTGTGTGTTGTATTGGGGTTATACTCAACGCAATCCTAATCGGTCTGTCGGGGGTGCGCGTCCCTCACCCGCCACCGATCAAACCGGGTTTCGGGGCCCGTCCGGGCAGCCATGATGGTTAAATCTCAGGCGATCGCGCTTAAAATCCGCCCCTGGTCTCGCACGTCCCATGTGGTGACTTGGCTGACCCCGGATCACGGTCGGACGGTGACCTCGGTCAAGGGCGCCTGCCGGCCCAAAAGCGCTTTTCTGGGTCAATACGACGTCGGCGCGACCTGCGAGCTGCTCTTCTATGCGCGCGACCGGGGCGGCATCCACGCCATCCGAGAATGCACGCCATCGGAAATCCGCGAACCGCTCCACGCCGATTGGCGCGCGGGAGCGGCAGCTTCCTATTTCTGCGATCTGACCGCCTCGGTCACCGTCCCCATGCAGGAGGCGCAGGCCCTCTTCGCCCTGTTAAGCCAGTCACTCGATGCCCTGTGCGCGCAGACTCCGGGAACCGGACACCTGCTCGCCTTTGAGATCGCCATGCTCGACCGGCTGGGCATTCTCCCCGACCTCGCGCGCTGCCCGGGCTGTCACACCCCGGAACGCGACTGGCTCCGGTTTTCACTCGCCTCGGGCCGGCTGCTCTGCGCCCATGCATCGGCCGCCGCCATCCTGGAACCCTCGATCACCCTCCACCGCGACGTTGTGGCGGCCTTGAGCGGCCACCTGTCTCCGGAATCGGCCCTGCAGCTCCCGCACAGCGGCGACGTTGCGCTGGGCATACGCCGGTTCCTGGGACTGTTCATCCGCTACCACCTCGATCTTCCGCCCGCCGCTCGGCAGGTGACGTTTGACCTGCTCGCCGAACCGCCTGTGTCCGGCGCGACCGCTGACCTGTGAAAGGACTGCCCATGAAACGCATCCCGATGATTTCCACCACGCTCGCTTTGGCGCTCGTCGCCGTCACCCTGGCCACGGGGTGTTCGAACAAGGGGACGCTGGCCGACCCGCAGTCGTTGAAGAACCATCCCGAGAGCCTCGCCGTGATCATCAACGGCTTTGCGGTGACCTGGGAAGCGGTTGATCGCCGCGCCCGGGCCTTTCTTCAGGACGAGAAGACCTTCAACCATCTGGCGTTTGCCCCGGAACAAGAACCCGAGGCGCTCGACCATTTCCGACGCCGCGCCGTGAAGATCGAGGTGATGCGCCAGTTGCTGCTGGAAGAAGCGCGGCAGCAGCGGATCGTGGTGACTGAACAGGACCGCCAGATCGCCCTTGCGCGACTCGTTCCGCTGATGGCCCGGCGGAATTGGACGACGAACGACTTCTTCACCCGTTCTCCGCTGGGGCCGGAACAGACGCGCGCCGAGTTCGAGGAGAGTCTCTACATTGACAAGCTGCTGAATGAGCAGGTGCCTCGAACGGTGTCGGCCACGACGGAAGAGATTGCGGCTGCCACCGCTGAATTGGCGCGCCTCCGTCCCGATGCCCAGCCGAAGCCGGCTGAAATCCGCCAGTTCGTCATCCGAAGCAAGGCCAAACAGGCGGCAAACGACTATTACCGGAAACTCGTCGCAAGCGCCACCATCCAATGCGCCTTCCCGGATCTGGTCTTCGAAGAGGTCATGGCCGCCGAGTAACCAGCCACCACTATCCCGAAAACTTCGCCCGGTATGCCCAGAGGCCGAGCGCGGGGTTGCTAATGAAAAAGACCTCTTCTCCATCCGGCATCCGGTTCCAGCCATTCTGGAGCCGATCTAGATTGTAGCGCGCGGCCATCTCCGCGTACGGACTGGCATCAAACCCGACGGCGCGCACCGCGTCCAGTCCCATCCCGTCGCCCGGACAATAGGTGATGTGGAAGCGGTCCTCCGACGAGCCGTGGATCAAATGGGCCGCCGCGCCCAGGTTGCCGCGCAGGTCCTCATTCTCCTCAACCGCCTTCAACGTGGCGGGAGTTCCGCGATAGCCGTATTTGCGGATCAGCCCGTCGATCTTCGGGTCCTCACCGAATTCTTTGAGCGCCGGGGCGAGCACGACCAACTCGCCGCCGTCGGCGATCGCCATGCGCGTGCGGTAGATCGCCTTGTTGCCGAGCCAGGTGCTCTGAAACTCATGCGGATCGAGATAGACCACCACTTTCCGGGGCTCGCGTTCGAGCAGGTTGATGTTTACCCGGGCCGCCAGCGCGCAGGCCTCGCGATACACCTGCGCATCATCCCCGGCATAAAAACCGCGCAGATGCATCTGCCGCGTGACGGCATCCTGCTCAACCACCGTGAGTATGTAAGTAATCGGCAGATCCTTTAAAAACGTCTCAACGGCCGTGTTGAAAAGCCGGCGCACCGGCGTATCAGCCCGGCCGAGGATGGTCTCCATGTTGCAGACCGCGCCCAAGAAGTGAGATTTGTTGATGATGTCCGCCCCGCCCGCGCCCACGACGATATTCTTGGTGTAGTTGGCCATGCCGACCACCTCGTGCGGCACGACCTGCCCGATCGACACGATCAGGTCGTAACCCTTGAACAGCCGTTGGCTCACCTCCACCCCGACCGAATACGCAACCTTGCCGCCGGAAAGCTCGGCGAGCAGCGATCCCGGAAGCTCGCCTGCGCGGACAATCCCGTTGCGCCAGTCATGCACCAGGAATGCCGTCAACGGAATCGTGTCGCCAAACATGAGGCGAAGCTGCTTCTCGGTCATGGCATTGTGCGTGCCCAGCGTCGGCATCACGTCCACCCGCACGCCCCGGGCCGTCAGCGCCTCGTAGGCCATCGCGGTGATCGGCCCCGCCTGCGAATTGAGACGGGTGTGATCCGGTGGCAGCAGAAGCACGCGGCGCAGGGGTTCGGGGCGCGAATCCAGGGTCTTTAACACCAGCGCGCGCAGTTCCTCGCTCGAAATAGAAACCTGTTCTCCGCACTGTATGATCATAGGCGCAGGACTCCCGTCACACGACGTAGGTGGATGCGGCGGTGCTGCCGCCGCGGCCGGTCCAATTGGTGTGGAAGAACTGGCCCCGCGGCGCATCCGTGCGCTCATAGGTATGGGCGCCGAAATAATCGCGCTGGGCCTGCAGCAGGTTCGCCGGCAGTCGCGCGCAGCGGTAGCCGTCATAATAGGCCAGCGCCGCACTGATGGCAGGGGTCGGAATCCCCAGCTTCACGGCCATGCGGACGACCCGCCGCCAGCCACCCTGGGCGCGCCGCATCTTGCCGCTGAAGAACGGGTCGAGCAGCAGGTTGGTCAAACCCGGATTGTGGTCAAACGCCTTCTTGATCTTGCCGAGAAACACCGAGCGGATGATGCAGCCGCCGCGCCACATCAACGCGATGCCGCCGTAGTTGAGGTTCCAGCCGTAGGACTGGGCGGCCGCGCGCATGAGTTGATACCCCTGCGCATAGCTGACCAGCTTCGAGGCGTAGAGCGCCTGCTTCAGGTCATTGACAAAGCGCTGACGGGAACCGGTGAACGTCGTCGCTGCCGGGCCGGCGAGCTGCGCCGAAGCCGCCACACGCTCGTCCTTGAGCGCCGAGAGACAGCGGGCGAAGACCGCCTCGCCGATCAGCGTGAGCGGCTGGCCTTCGTCGAGCGCGGCCACGGCCGTCCATTTTCCGGTGCCCTTCTGACCGGCGGTGTCCAAAATGTTCTCCAGCACCGCTTCGCCCGCCTCGGTCCGGTACCCCAGGATGTCGCGGGTGATCTCGATCAGGTAGCTGTCCAGTTCCCCCGTGTTCCAGTCGGCAAAGATGGCGTGCATCTCATCGGCGGTGAGGCCGAGGCCATCCTTCATCACCTGGTAAACCTCGCAGATCATCTGCATGTCGCCGTATTCGATGCCGTTGTGAACCATCTTCACAAAATGACCGGCGCCGCCCTCGCCGACCCACTCGCAGCAGGGCTTGCCGGAGTCGGTCTGCGCCGCGATCTTCTGAAAGATCGGCTTCACGGCGGGCCAGGCTGCGGGTGAACCGCCGGGCATGATCGACGGGCCAAGCAGCGCGCCCTCCTCGCCACCCGAGACGCCCGTGCCGACATACAGCAGCCCCCGGCTTTCCACGTATTGCGCGCGGCGAATGGTGTCGGGAAAATGACTGTTGCCGCCGTCAATGATAATGTCGCCGGGCTCGAGATGGGGAATGATCTGCTCGATGAATTCGTCCACGGCCCGGCCCGCCTTGACCAGCATCATCACCTTGCGCGGACGCTCCAAGCTGGCGCACAACGCCGCGATGCTGTGGCACCCGATGAACTTCTTGCCGGCCCCGCGTCCGCCGATAAACGCATCCACCTTCTCAACCGTGCGGTTGAACACCGCCACCGTAAACCCCTTGCTCTCCATGTTGAGCACCAGGTTCTCGCCCATTACCGCCAAGCCAATCAAGCCGATGTCTGCCTTCATGTGATTCTCCCGTGTTAATTGAAATTACCGTTGGATCCGAGCCGAGCCGCCTGCGGCCAACGCCTTCACCTGGTCCAGCGTCGCCATCGTGGTGTCGCCGGGGTAGGTGGTGAGCAGCGCGCCGTGTGCCCAGCCGAGACGCACCGCGTCGTCAGCCGACACGCCGTTCAGCAGGCCATAGAACAGGCCGGCCGCAAAGCCGTCGCCGCCGCCGACCCGGTCGTACACATCCAGATCGAGCACCGGTGCCTGAGCGACGGTCCCGTTGATCCAGGCCACGGCGCTCCACCGGTGGCGATTCGTCGAGTGCACCTCGCGCAGGGTCGTCGCGACGACTTTGATGTTCGGGTGCTTCCGGACAACCGTGTCGATCATGCCGATGAACGCAGCGGAGTCGAGACCCGTCCGGGCGCTCGCTTCCGGTCCGGGGATGCCGAGCCCAAGCTGCAGGTCCTCCTCGTTGCCGACCAGCACATCCACGTGGCGGAGGATCGGGTCGAGCACGCTCACGGCCCGCTGGTTCCCGCCGAGGATATTCCACAGCTTTGCGCGATAGTTCAGATCAAAGGAAACCACCGCGCCGGCGGCTTTGGCCGCCTTCATCCCCTCCACGATCACCGCAGGCGTCGTGGCGGAGAGCGCGGCAAAGATGCCGCCGCTGTGAAACCAGCGCACGCCGTCGGCAAAGATGGCCCTCCAGTCGAAGTCGCCGGGTTGGAGCCGGGCGGCGGCCTCGTTGCAGCGGTTGTAAAACACCACCGGCGCCCGCGCGCCGCAGCCTCGGTCGCTGAAAACCGTCGCCATGTTCGGACCGTTCACGCCATCGTGCTCGAAGCGCTTGTAGAACGGACGGACGCCCATGGCGCGCACGCGCTCGGCAATCAGATCGCCGACGGGATAATCCACCATCGCCGCCGTGATGCCGGTCTTAAGCCGGAAGCAGTCCGACAAATTGGCCGCGACATTGAATTCGCCGCCGCTGACATGAATCCGGCATTCCGTCGCCTTGCGAAACGGAACCACACCCGAATCGAGCCGATGCACCAGCGCGCCAAGGGAAACAAAATCCAGCGCGCCAACCGGCTTGATGGCCATTCCATAATCCATTGTAAGCTCCTTATTATTAAATACTTAAGAATATACGAAAACAAACGTCATGGGGTCTGCGCCCCGCTCTGCAGGCGGGGGGTATTATGCGGGGGAACAAATCAACAGTCAACGGGTTTTTCTATCCCAAGAGGCGCGTGCAAAACCTCCTTCGTCGGTTCTGCACTCAGTATGCCCAAGAATTCACTTGAATCCAAAACGCACAAGGGCTACAATCAAACATGATTATGATTCCACTTTCCGCACACCTGTCCACCCGGCTCGCCCATGCGGGTTCACGCCACGATCTGGTGGCCGGTGCATCGAGCGTTCCCATCTATCAGGTGTCAACCTTCCACCAGGAGGATCCGGAGCACCTCGGACGCTACGACTACGCCCGCAGCAGCAACCCGACCCGCGCCGCGCTGGAGGAGACGGTCGCCAGCCTTGAGAACGGCGCGCAGGGACTCGCTTTCGCTTCGGGCATGGCCGCCATCTCCTCCACCCTGCTCCTCTTTGCTCCCGGCGACCATCTGATCGTGGGGCGTGACATTTATGGTGGCACCTACCGCATTCTGACCACCCTCTTCAGGCGGTGGAAGTTGGATGTCACGTTTATTGACACCACCGACCCGGAGCAGGTCCGCCGCGCAGTCACCCCCGCCACACGCGCCCTTTTCGTCGAGTCTCCCGCCAATCCGCTCCTGCAAATCACCGACCTGCGGGCCATGGCCGCCATCGCCCGCGAACACGGCCTGCTGGCCATTACCGACAACACCTTCATGACCCCCTTGCTGCAGCGGCCGCTCGACCTGGGTTTCGACATCGTCCTGCACAGCGCCACCAAATTCCTCGGCGGCCACAGCGACCTGATCGCCGGTTTGGCCATAACGCGCGAGGCCGAACTGGGCCGCCGCCTGCGCACCATCCAAAACGCCTTTGGCGCGATCCTCGGTCCGCAGGACGCCTGGCTCCTCCTCCGCGGCATCAAGACCCTCGCCGTTCGCCTCGAGGCGCAGCAGCGCACCGCCACTGCCGTGGCCGCCTGGCTACGGCAGCGCCCCCAGGTGCGGCGCATCTTTTACCCCGGACTGGCCGACCACCCGGGCTGCGCGATTCACGCCGGCCAGGCATCGGGTCCTGGTGCCGTGGTGTCGTTCGAACTGGCCGACCGCGCCGCCGCCGTCGACTTCCTGAAGCGCGTGCGGCTGCCGCTGGTGGCGGTCAGCCTCGGCGGTGTCGAGAGCATCCTCTCCTATCCCGCAACGATGTCGCACGCCGCCATGCCATCCGCCGAACGTCTGGCGCGCGGCATTTCCGACGGCCTCATCCGCTTCTCCGCAGGCCTCGAAACCGTCGAAGACCTGACCGCTGACTTTTCCGCCGCATTCGAGCGAAAGACGGATTTGCGCGTTTGACGAAGATCTGCTAGCTTCTCGCGGTGACTCCTTTGAAAATGATCGACACGGGTGCGTCTGCCTGCCGACAGGAGATCGTGGGGGTCTATGAAAGCGATAGAAGAATCGCAAGAGGCGCGCGGTGAGGAGCAACAGGCCAAGGATCTGCTGCGGATCAAGAACCTGGTCTTCAATGATTCCATCACTGCCATCAGCATCGCCAATCTGGACGGCCTGCTCATGGATGTCAATGTGGCGTTCCTGCGCCTCTGGCGGTATGCAGACCGGGATGACGTGATCGGCAAGCCTATCTCCCATTTTCTCGACGATCCGAGTGAGTGCGCGATCATTCTGGCGTCTCTCAATGAGACCGGCTGCTGGGAGGGGGACTATACCGCGAGGCGTGGCGACGGTACGACCTTCCTGGCCAATGGGCTGGCCACGGTCGTGCACGAGAGAGATGGTCGCGTGATCGGTTACCAGTCATCCGTTCTGGATGTCACCGCGCGCAAGCGGGCCGAGACCTATCGCGGCATCGGCAGCAGGATCCTGCAACTCCTCAACCAGACCGGCACGCTGCAGGAGACCATCCCGCTCGTCGTCGCCGAAGTGAAGCGCCGTGCCGGAGTCGATGCCGTGGGCATTCGCCTGCATGACGGGGAGGACTTTCCCTATTTCGCCCAGGAGGGATTCTCCGATGATTTTCTGCGCACGGAGAACTCGCTGATCGCGCGTGACGCGGAAGTCACGGCATGCTGTGATCGGGAGGGCCGCGTCCAACTGGAATGCGCCTGCGGTCTGGTCCTGACCGGAAAGACCAACCCGGCCCATCCGCTCTTCACGCCCTGGGGCAGCTTCTGGACCGACGATGCGCGGTCGTTGCTGGATCTTCCAGCCGAGCAGGATCCGCGCCTGCACCCGCGCAATGTCTGCATTCATCAGGGCTTCGCCTCCATGGCGCTGGTGCCCATCCGCAACAAGGACCAGATCATGGGTTTGATCCAGCTCAACGACCGCCGTCCGGGACGATTCACGATCGAGACCGTGGAACTCCTGGAAGAGGCAGCGGCGTACATCGGTGCCGGGCTGATGCGCAGACAGACGGATGAGGAGAAGACCCTGTACGCTGTTCAGAGGTCCAAACTGTTGAAAGCTGAAGGGCTGAATCGCATGGCCGGCGCCGTTGCCCACCACTTCAACAACAAGTTGATGGTGGTGATGGGCAACCTGGAGCTCGCCATGCGTGCGATGCCCGAGGATTCGGAACCGGGATCGTATCTGATCCAGGCCATGCAGGGCGCCCGCCAAGCGGCGGATATCAGCACGTTGATGATGACTTACCTCGGCCAGATGAACGGCGTTCATGAGCCGATGGATCTGGCCGGACTCTGCCGGCAACGCCTGCCGGAAATCCGGCGCGATCTGCCCACCCACATTCATTTCAGAACCGATCTGCCCGATCCGGGCCCCATCGTTCTGGGGGACTCGCGCCAGATCCGGCAAATCCTGATCAACCTGATTGCCAACGCCCAGGAGGCCATCGGCACCCAGGCGGGGACCATCCGTCTGGCCGTCAAGACGGTTTCACGGGTGGACATTCCGGACACCGACCGGTTCCCCTTGGAATGGGAGCCGCAGGCCGGCCGGTACGCTTGCCTGGAAATCGAGGATTCGGGCTGCGGCATTGCCGACTCCGACAAGGAAAAGCTGTTTGATCCGTTCTTCTCCACCAAGTTCACTGGCCGGGGTCTGGGCCTGCCCGTGGTGATCGGCATGCTCCGCGGCAACGACGCGGGCATCACGGTTATGAGCGCGATACGGAAGGGCAGTACGTTCCGCGTCTATATGGCGTTGGCCTCAGCCGGCCTCAACCGGCCCGAGCGCACGATCCCGCCCCCGCAACAGGCCCCGGGCGAGCTGGCGGCTCGTAGCGCGAAAACCGGCCCGGTGCTGGTGATCGAGGACGTCCCGGCCATACGCGATGTGGTCGCGATCATGCTCCAGAATCTCGGGCTGACGGTCCTGCTTGCGGACAACGGCGCGGCGGCGGTGGAGCTGTTCCAGCAACATCGATCCGAAATTGGCTGCGTCCTCTGCGACCTGACCATGCCGCACATGGATGGCTGGGCGACGCTGACCGCGCTCCGGGCGCTGCGTCCCGATGTGCCTGTCATACTGGCCAGCGGTTATGACGAGGCGCGGGCTCTGGCGGGCGATCATCCGGAAAGCCCCCAAGCCTTCATCGGCAAGCCGTACAACATGCGGGAACTGCGCGACACGATTGAAAGGGTGCTGGGCGTTCGCCTCACGGACTCATTGGCCGGATGAAAGTCGATGAAGGCGTATCCGCCGGTCACAGCCCGCAGAGGGCGTTCATCATCGCGATGATGAGGCTTCCGGTGATCTGGAAGCTTTTGGGGTCGAGCTTGTCCATCGTGTCCTGGAGCGTGTGCCAGTAGTCGTTCAGGCCCGGGGCGCTGCCAAAGGCGAAATCGATCAGATTGATCGCCGGGAATCCCTGGTCGAGGAAGGGCTGGTGGTCGTCGAGGATGATGCTGCTGCCGAGCGTGACGTGCTGGCGGATACCGAGGCGTTCGGCGCACGCGAGGGCGAGCAGGCGCAAATCCGGTGTTCCGTTCCGGGGGATCTCCAGCAGCAGGTCACGGTCGCCGATCATGTCGGCGAGGATGACCGCGCGCACGGGCAGGCCCTCGCGCCGGAGGTCGCGGGCGAGACGGCGGCTGCCATGGAGACCGTCACGGTCGCTGTACGCGACCGCGCATTCCTCGCCGTCGAGAAAGGCGATCATGATGTTGCACGGCGGGGGCTGGGTCGGGAACTGGCGAGCAAAACGGGCGGCGAGTGCCAGCAGCAGCCCGGTGGATGAGCCGCTGTCGTTGGCGCCGACAAAGGGGGTCTCGTCTGTGTCGCCGGGGACATCGCGCTTGGTGTCGAAGTGCGAGAGCAGAACGATCCAGGGGGCTTGCGGGTTCGCGGCCGGAAAGGTCGCCAGCACGTTGTGAAAGGTGCGGACGCCGGACGGGGTGGCGTCCTCAAATGACGCGATCCGGGCCGTGGAGGCACCCGCCGTCCGCAGCACGCGCTCCAGATAGTCGGCAGCGCGGCGCCCCCCCGGCGTGCCGGCGGCGCGCGGACCGAGGGCGACAAACCGGGCCGTCTGATCAAATGCATCGGCTGCCTCCGCAGCGGTAAACGGCGAAAGGACCTCAGTGATTGGGGCCTGCCGACGGCAACCGCAGACGAGCGCGACCAGCAGTGCGAGGGCAAGCCTGCGGAAAAGCGGGACGGGATGGCGTCGACTCATCGTTCGGAGACTATCGATCCAAATGCGCATGGCGGATAGCGTAGGCGCAAGGCTGCGGGATGTCAATCCCCGGGACGGGGCGTGCAGCAATTCTAATTTTGAGCACATCCGTACAGTCGAAATCGAAATCGCTATCGGGGGCGAATTTCTTGCTTTCTCGTCGATTTCGGTCTCGATCCCGATTTGGATCCCGATAGCGGCTGCCATAATTAGAATTGCTGGAGGTCTTCATATCCGTCTTGCGCTCAGCCCCGTCTATGCCGTATCCTCACGTGCGTGACCGACGCACGGGTCAGGTGGCCCGGGCAAACAGTCCAAACGATAGGAAGTGGCTATGCGTATTCACAGGTCTCAAACACGTCTTTTCCGCATGGGAGTTGTTTCGACGCTGGCGTGCGGGCTTGGCGCCGCCGGGTGTGCGATGGCCGACGCCGGGGAGCGGATGCCGGCGCAGGAGGCGACGATTCAGAAAGCGGCCGGTGCGATGGTCGTGGACGGCAAGTTGGACGAGCAGGCGTGGCAGACCGCCGCGAAGCTCCCGATCGCCGTGCTGCACAACAAGAACGGGAAGACGCTGGAGACGCCCATTGGTTATGCGCGCCTCACATGGGATGATGCGAATGTCTACGTGGCGTTTGATGTGACCGACGACGACATCCGAGCGGTGGGCGCCGGACGTGACGACGTGAACCTGGATGCCCCGAATGATCTCGTCGAAGTCTTTCTCGACGTCCATAACGACGACCACCATTTCTTTGAATTTCACGTCAATCCGTTAAACGGGTTCACCGATCTATTCATCCTGCGACCAGCCAAAGACACTCCGCTCTATCAGCGGCTGCCGCCGTACAAGATCCTGTTCATGAAGGAATATAATCTGCCCGCCTACGAGACGGCCGTCCAGATTCAGGGGACGCTGAACGATTCCGAGCAGAAAGACGCTGGCTGGACAGCGGAGATCCGCTTGCCGTACACGTCGCTGATGCTGCCCAACGGGCAAAAAAAACCGAAAGTTGGCGACCTGTGGCGCGTCCAGCTTGTCATCCAGAACGGCGGAGCGGACAACCGGTATGTGAATTGGTCTCCCACGTATGACAACTGGTACCACCACAGTATTGCGACGTGGGGTCGCATCCGCTTTTCCGAATAACACGGCCCGAAGCCCGTTGCGTCAAAAGAAAACGGTGCCGCTATCCGGCGCCGTTTTTTTTTGACGTCGGGCCATTGGGAAAGGGGACGGGAGACCGTCCGCAATCCCCGTTGACCCGGGAGACGACTCAACGATCAAAAATCAGGTATTGCAGCCCGTCAAAATCTGCCTTATACTCATGCCTCATTTTTTTAAGGAGACTCCTTATGGCGCGCAGCACCCCATTAACTCACGTACGTAACATCGGCATCATGGCTCACATTGACGCCGGCAAAACCACCTGCAGCGAACGCATCCTGTTTTATTCGGGAAAGAACTACAAGATCGGTGAAGTGCATGACGGCGCCGCCACCATGGATTATATGGTTCAGGAGCAGGAGCGCGGCATCACCATCACGTCGGCGGCAACGGTCGTCACCTGGCGCGACCATCAGATCAGCCTGATCGACACCCCTGGCCACGTGGATTTCACGGCTGAGGTCGAGCGGTCGTTGCGCGTGCTCGACGGCGCGGTCGCGCTGTTTTGTGCCGTGGGCGGCGTCCAGCCGCAGAGCGAACAAGTGTGGCGGCAGTCCGAGAAATACGAAGTGCCGAAACTCTGCTTCATCAACAAGATGGATCGCGTCGGCGCCAATTATTTCGAGGTGATCGACGAAATCCGCAGCGAATTGGGCGGCAATCCTGTGCCGATGGTCTATCCGGTCGGGCAGGGCGAGGCGTTCGCGGGCGTCATCGATCTCCTGAACATGCGGCGGTGCATCTTTGATGAGGCGTCCAAGGGCGTGAAGATTGTCTATGCGGAGATTCCTGCTGAGTTGCTGGAGGAGTGCCGGAAATGGCGCAAGAATATTGTTGAGAAGGCCGCCGAGCAGGATGACGCCCTGATGGAGAAGTACTTTGCCGAGGGCGATCTCCCCATGGCGGACATCCTGGCCGGTCTACGGAAGGGAACGGTATCCCGTGCGATCGTCCCCGTCTATTGCGGAACAGCCTTCAAAAACAAGGGCGTCCAGTTGCTGCTGGATGCCGTGTGCGATTTTCTCCCCTCGCCGTTGGATGTCGGCGCGGTCCATGCCAACGATGATCAGACGAAGGTGCGGCAGCCCGACGACAATGAGCCGTTCTCAGCCCTCGCGTTCAAGGTGATGTCGGACAAGCATATGGGCCGGATCATTTTCATCCGCATTTATTCAGGGACCCTGCGGATCGGCGACACACTCAAGAACAGCTCGCAGGACATCGATGTGCGCGTCGGCCGCCTGCTGCGCATGCATGCCAACCGGCAGGAGGCGATCGACGAGGCGAACGCAGGCGAAATTGTCGCCGTGGTCGGCCTCGGCAAGACGCGCACGGGCGACACGCTGTGTGATCGCGCACACCCGATCATTCTGGAGAACATCGAGTTCCCGGCGCCGGTGATTTCGATCGCCATCCGGCCGGGGACGCGGAATGACAACGATAAACTGGGCGCGTCGCTGCACACGCTGGCCGAGGAAGACCCGACCTTCTTTGTGAAGTATGACCGCGAGACCGGCGAGACCGTCATCTCGGGAATGGGCGAACTGCATCTCGAAATCATTGTTGATCGCCTGCGCCGGGAATTCAACGTGGCCTGCGAGGTTGGCCGCCCCGAGGTCGCCTTCCGCGAGACGATCACCCAAGCGGTCGATGGCGAATACAAGCATGTCAAGCAGTCGGGCGGCCGCGGTCAGTATGCCCATGTCTGTCTGAAGATCGTCCCGCAGCCGGCCGGCACGGGCTTCTCGTTTGTCAGCGAGGTCAAGGGCGGAACGATTCCTACCGAGTACATTCCTGCTGTGGAGAAGGGGGTCATCAAGGCGCTGGAATCCGGCCCGTATGCGGGATATCCAGTGGTCGATGTGCAGGTCATCGTCTACGACGGCTCCTATCACGAGGTTGACTCGAACGAGTTTGCGTTCATCGAGGCGGCCCGCGTCTGCTTCCGCCAGGCTTTTATGCAAGGCGCTCCGGAGTTGCTCGAACCGGTCATGGCGGTCGAAGTGACGGTACCCGAAGACTACATGGGCGCGGCCACGGGCTCGCTCTGCCAGCGCCGCGGACGCGTCGAGGGCATGGAGGACAAGGGGGGCGCGAAGCTGGTCAACGGCACGGTGCCGCTTGGCGAGATGTTCGGCTATTCCAACACGATCCGCACGCTCACGCAGGGCCGCGGCTCGTTTGTGATGGCGTTCGAACGCTACGAGGCGGTGCCCTACGAGCTGACGGAGACGATCATCGAGAAGCGCCGCAAGGAAAACAAGATCCGCGGCTAGCCCTTTCGATAATACCCGCCCGTGGTGACGGTGCGGAAGCCGAACCGGTTGTAAAACGCCTCCAGCGGCTTGTCCCGTTCGGTGAGCAGGAAGAAGCGCGTGGCCCCGCGCCGCGCCTCTTCCGCCAACCCCATCTGCAGCAGCGCGCGGCCCAGGCCGCGCCCGCGTTCCGAGCGGAGCGTGCCGACATTGTAGAGCCCGGTCAGGCCGCCTCGAGACACGGCTGAGAGCAGACCCTTCGGCACCCCCGATTCTCGGACGAGCCAGTGGCGGATTTCCATCCATCCGCCTGCGTCCGGCACGCTGTCCGGTATCGGCACAGACGCGCCGGGGTCGGGATCCCCGTCCCAGAACGCATCGGCGTAAAGCCGGTTGAAGATCTCAGCGTCGGCCGCCGTCTCAACCCGCGTGAGCGAGAGGCCGGGCATCGGGGGCGCCGGGTCGGCGCCGTCGCGCGCCATCCAGCGGTCGGCGCTGAAACGACGCCACGGGGCGGGCAGCGGATGGGTCTGCGCGGCCTCGTCACGGTCCGCGAGATACCAGATCGGCTCGCGGCCCCGCGCCTCAAATTCGCGGGCGATGCGAGCTTCGTGTCGTAGGGCCACGTCGGCATCGAGCACGGCAAACAGATTCCATGTCGGATCGGACTCGTGCGCAGAGAAGATCCACACGCCCGAACCGTCGGCGGCCCGCGCCGCCTCGTCGATGAACATGCCGCGCTGGGCCTCGATATGGAAAGCCAGTAGTTCCCGGAATGTGGTGTTCATGTGAAAAGCGGCTCCAACCGGTAGCGCGGCAGCCGCCGCTCGGGGAGGTAGGATCGTTTGGAGCGGCGCAAGCCCGGTATGCCCATGTCCTGCTCAATATTAAGCCAGACGCAGCGGTTCGCCAGATGGCGTGCCACCGCCACCCGCATCGCCTGAGCCGCCCCCGGGATACGCCGATCGGCCTTCTCGAAATGGACATTGCCGATCTCGGACCGGGTGAAGCTGAAAAGCGAGCAGGCGAGAAGTGCGCCATCGGCGGCGGCGAGTGCCAGCCCTTCCAGACCGAGCGCATCAAAATGGGCGAAGGCTCGCCGCAAGGCGTCGGCTTCGTCGGACAGCGCGCCCGCCGGATGCGCGGCATCGGCTCGCAGGGCAAGCTCCAGCGTCTCCTGCCGATTGACCGGGGTGATCGGAACACCACGCCACCCCGGGACGTGTTCGTCAAAGCGGCGGATGAGACGCCGGGTGTTCTGATGGCCACGGCCAGCAAGGGCCGCCACGCTGGCTGTCCGCAGCAGATAGTCGTCCTCGTCCTCCGTCGTGCTCACCGCATAACGCGCGGACAACGCATCGGCGTGGCGCGTGACATACTCCTGCGGCACATCGCCCCACGCCAGCCGCAAACCGGTGCGTTCGGCCATCTCAGCCCGAACGGCCTCCAGTTCTACAGGTTCGAACGGCTCGCCGAACGGAAACAGCAGCGTGCTGACACGGCGGTTGCAGACCACGCGACGGCCGGCGATCCCGGTGTGGACGGTGTCGTATACCCCGCTCCAGATGAACAGGTTGCAGAAGTTGCATTCACAGCTCCAGCGGCCCTGCACCGCTAGGGCCGCCTCGAACAGGCCGCGCTGATCCAATGAAACGGGTTGTAGGGGTGTCGAATTCATCACGGCTTAGACCGGCAGAAGGCGCTTCATGGGTCGAATGGTAACACAGCCACCCGCAACGGGCAATTCACGATTCGCGAATGCGCCACCCCGGGGTAGCGTTTTCCTTCGTTGCGTCGCATCTGGAAATCATTGGAAATCATTATTTCCACAAGGTTTGAAAATATATGCTACTATTTCTCTGTCCCTAGGATTCTGAGGATTCTAGCCCGGGGGTCTCGTGATTTCTGCGGCGGTGCACGGTGCACCGGGGCCGATGCGATAGGGAGAACACATGAAAAGAACGATCCGGATAGCGGCTGCGTCCTTGGGACTCGGCGCGGGTTTTTTGTCGGCCGGGACTGTCGGGTGGCGGGGTGACGGCACTGGACGCTTCCCCGGCGTGACCGCGCCGCTGCACTGGGACAAGGCCGAGTGCCTGGTGTGGAAGACGCCCACGCCCAAGTGGTCGAACGCCAGCCCCATTCTGGTGGGCGACCGGATCTTCCTGTGCGCCGAGCCCGACAGCCTGCTCTGCCTGAATAAGCTCACCGGAGAGATCCTGTGGCAGCATTCGAACAGCTACGCAGACATCGCCCCGGAGGCGGATCGTGACGCGATCCGGACGAAGATGGTGCAGGTTGTCGCAATCGACACACGGATGAAAGAGCTCCAGAGCAAGCTGCGCCCACTCGAGAAGACGGCGAAAGAAAAGCCCGGCGATGCGGAGGTCCAGGCTGCGATCACCGCAAACAAAACCGAGCAGAGTGTGCTGCGCGAGGAACGAAAGGCGGTTCAGGACTACGCCATGCCCAGTACCCACGCAGCCAACGGCTTTAGTTCATGCACCCCGGCGACGGACGGGTCCCGCATCTTCGCCTTTTTCGGCAGCGGGGTCGCGGTCGCCTACGATCTCGAGGGAACGCGTCTATGGTCGCGCGTTGTCGAGAAACCAACCGAAGGATGGGGCCACAGCGCGTCGCCGGTTCTGGCCGATGGCCGCCTCGTCATTCAGGTCCGCGATGTCCACGGACTCGATCCCGCCACTGGCAAGACCGTCTGGACGGTCAAATCGAAGCCCCGCTGGGGCGCCTGCGTGGGTGCTGTAATTGACGGTCAGGGGGTCGTGATCACCGCCAACGGCGAGCTCATCCGAGCAAAGGATGGCCTCGTTCTGGCCTCGGGACTGCACGGGCTGGAATACTGCGCGCCGCTGGTTCACGAAGGCGTGGTCTATTTCATCGAGAATGGCGGCAAGGCCTTCCGGCTGCCCGCGAAAGCGGATGGCTCTGAAAAGCCCGAGCTGTTGTGGCAGACTTCCCCCCCCAAAGATCGGTACTACGCCTCGCCGCTCTATCACGACGGCGCAATTTACTGCATCAACCAGAATCGCGTGTATAGCATCATCGATGCGAAAGACGGAAAGGTGCTGAAGAGCCAAGCCATCAAGAGCCTGAAGCAAACGGTGTATCCGAGCGTCACCCTCGCTGGTACGTACATCGTGCTCGCCGCAGAGAGCGGAAGTGCCGTCATTCTGGAGCCTGGCGTCGCGATGAAGGAGGTCGCGACCTCCTCCATGGGGCCCTTCCGATCGACCCCGGTTTTTGACAATGACCGGGTCTACATCCGCACGCATGACGCGATGGTGTGCATTCAACGGTGAAGCCGGGAGCGCCCCATGCAAACGGATCCCATTTTAATGTGCGCCTGTTCGCACGCAGATGTCATACCGGAAGAGAAGAAACGCGCGGTGGCCGCAGGACTGGAACGCTGCGGCCGCCCGGTGGTGATCGCGCCGGATTTGTGCGGCTGTGCTGCCCGGCGGGATCCGGTGTTGCGGGAGATCGCCGACGCCGCTCGCGCGACGGTCATCGCCTGTCATCCGCGGGCCGTCCATGGACTCTTCGCGTGGGCGGGCGCGCCACTCGACCCCGCCCGTGTCCAGTTCCTGGATATGCGCGCGGAGTCCGCCGCAACGCTGCTGGCCGCGATTACCTGCGGGAGCGACACTCCGGCGGCGATCCAGCGCGAACCCGACACGGCGGCCAGCGTTGGGGATTTCTGGCGGCCGTGGTTTCCAGTCATCGATTACGCGCGATGCGTGAACTGCCGGCAGTGCCTCGAGTTCTGCCTCTTTGGCGTCTACGAGACCGATGCGGACGGCCGCGTCGCGGTCCGCCATCCGGATCACTGCAAAAACAACTGTCCGGCCTGCGCCCGCCTGTGTCCGCAGGCAGCGATCTTATTTCCCAAGATCGACGAGGAGTCGCCTGTGAGCGGCGCCCCCGACGATGCGGCGTCGGCGGCCGGAAAAGTACGGCTGACCCGCGAGCAATTGTTTGGCGCCAACGTCCTCGACAAGCTGCGGGCGCGCCAGCAACGGCCGAGCCTGCTCAAGAACGAACACTACTGAGATCACCATGATGTTTTCGCTCGCCAGACGGATGCTCGTCGAACCGGATGCGCGCATTCTCGCAAAGTTTTCGTATCTCTTCGCCTGGAAAGGCTGCCGCTCCATGGCCGCGTTCCAACGGCGGGCCGCGCGCGGCGAGCGATCGCCCGCCGTGCTCTTCTTCTCCGTGACCGACCGCTGCAATCTGGCCTGCAGGGGGTGTTGGGTCACGCCCGGCCAACCGCCGCGCGAACTCGCTCCCGAAGCCCTGCACGCCGCGATCGGGGAATGGAAACGCGACAACCGGTCGCATTTCTTCGGGCTGCTGGGCGGGGAACCCCTGCTCTATCCGCACCTGATGGAGATTCTCGCCAGCCACAGCGACTGCTATTTTCAAGTCCTCACCAACGGCATGCTGCTGGATAACGCCCGGGCCGCCGCCTTTCGCCGCCTGGGCAACGTGACGCCCCTCATCAGCATCGAGGGCGACCGGCCGACGAGCGACGTGCGGCGCGGCGCGCGCGATGTCTGGCAGCGCGGCATGGATGCCATCGAGGCGTGCCGTCGGAACCGGCTGATCTTTGGCGTGGCGACCAGCATCTGCAAGAACAACCTGGCCGATCTGGCGTCAGACGCGTTTGTCGAGGACATGATCGCGCGCGGCGCGCATTATCTGTGGTACTACATCTACCGTCCGGTCGGCCCCGATCCCGCGCCTGAGCTGGCGCTCGACGAGGCCGACATTCTCACGCTACGACGCTTCCTGGTCGAGGCCCGCAGCCGCCACCCCATCCTGCTGGTGGACGCCTATTGGGATGCCGATGGGCGCGCAATCTGTCCCGCCGCCGAAGGCATCAGTCACCACATCGGCCCCGGTGGCGACATCGAGCCGTGTCCACCCGTGCAGTTCAGTTGTGAGACCCTCAGCGACGGAAACAGCCTCAACGCGCTGTTTCAGAACTCAGCTTTTCTGGAGCAGTTTCGGAAGCGGGCCGCCGCCGAGGGGCGCGGGTGTATCCTGCTGGCCAATCCGGCCGCATTAAGCGACGTGGTGAGCGCGGCGAACGCCCGTGACACGAGCGGCCGAGGTTCGGGACGGCGGGAACTGGCCGCCATGGCTTGTCGGCCGTGTCATGATCTGCCCGGCCAAGAAATTCCTGAGAAGCATTGGCTGTACCGGTTCGCTAAGAAACGATGGTTCTGGGGATTTGGAACCTATGGATGACGCGATCACACGGGACGCGCCGTCCGAAGGGGCGCACGCGCGGAAACGGCAAATCCGGCATTGGCGGGAATTGCGCCAGCACGCCGCTTGCGAAGTCGCCGGACTGAAGGACGTGCCTCCGTTTTCGCTGCGGCATCTGGTGGCGCTGGCTCGATCCCTGGCGAAGCGAATCGGGGTCTGCGACGAGACCGACATCAAACTGCTGGCGATCCTGATCCACAATGAAGCTTGGCGGGGAACGGTTGCCAGAATCCCGTTCAGCAGGCGATTGCTGCTGCTGCCCCAATGTCTGCGGTCGCGCGATGCGTGTCCGGCGGGCCGGGACGAATTCGGATTGCTCTGCGACGCCTGCGGGCGCTGCGCGCTGGGGGCCCTGCAGAGCGAGGCGACGGCGCTGGGTTATGCCGTGCTGATCGCTGAGGGGGCGGAGGCCGTTGCCGGCATGCTCCGGGAGGGGCATGTGGACGCGGTCATCGGCGTGAGTTGT
Organism: Lentisphaerota bacterium; assembly: GCA_016873675.1. Classification (NCBI taxonomy): domain Bacteria; kingdom Pseudomonadati; phylum Lentisphaerota; species Lentisphaerota bacterium. Next base: position 66,995 of record VGWG01000005.1, read on the forward strand.
CTGCAGGCCCTGGAGCAGACCTTTTCGAGAATCGCCGACGAAGCGCTTCCCGCCATGGCCGTGCCGCTGCTGCGCGACGGATGCGACACCACTGACGTGGACGTGGATCTGCTGCTCGAATACATTCGTCTGACCGGCCCCGCCACCGACCCACCGGGCCGCTCCGTGGACGCCATGCAGGCGGCCGTGCAGGCCTGGTTCAATCCCGAGGCGCTCCACTCGCTGCTGGGGCCCGAATCCAGCCACGCGCTCCATAGTGCTCGGACGTGGCTGGCCGGATCGGGCAAACGCTGGCGACCGCTCCTGGCCGCTTCTGTGTATGACGCCCTCCAGTATCCCTCGGTCGAGGCCTCGCCGAAGCTGGTTCAGACCATCGCCGTCGCTGTGGAATGTTTTCACAAGGCCTCGCTGATCCACGACGACATCGAGGACAACGATGATTTCCGGAACGGCGCCCCGACGCTGCATCACGAGCACGGCGTGCCCATTGCGCTGAATGCGGGCGATCTGTTGATCGGGATCGGCTACCGGCTGCTCGCAACCTGTCCGGCGGACGAAACCGCCCGCGTGCGGATGCTGACGGCCGCCGCGATGGCGCACTGCGACCTGTGTGTCGGACAAGGCGACGAGCTTCACTGGCGGGGCCGGTCAGATGTGCCGGCATCCGCTGATCTGCTTCAGATGTTCAGCCGCAAGACGGCCCCCGCCTTTGAAGTGGCCCTTCTGATCGGCGCTATTGCCGGCGGTGCCGATGCTGAAACGTGCGCAGCGCTGGCCGACTTCAGCCGCGCGCTCGGCGTTGCTTATCAGATCGGCGACGACCAGCAGGATGTCGAAGAGGATTCGGCCGGAGACCTCGCATCGGGGCAGCAACCTTCCATGATGCTGGCGCTGCTGTTCGAGCGATGCACCGCCGCCGAGCGCCGGGCCATTCAGGATGCCTTGCTGGAGGCACCCCGGTCCGCACGCACGCGGTCATTGACGCAGGCTCTGTTTGAACAGTACCAGGTGGCCGCCGCCGCCGAGGCGTTGCGGGAAGATTACCGTGACCGCGCCTTGCAGGCGCTGGCCCCGATCCGAGTCGTCCGGCTAAAGAGCCTGCTGACGCGGCTGGTCAAACGCATTCTCCCCCGAACTGAGCGAGGCGCCGATGTCCGCGAAAGCCCCCGTGCCTGACATCATCGCCGCCGCCGCCCAGGCCCGCATTCTGATCAGTTCGGAAGGCGCGGCTCGTGTGGCTGCCTTTTTTCTGTCGGCGCGCGGCGCGGCCGGTCTCTTTCGCGACCGGGCCGGCCGGCCGGATCTCTATTACTCGGTCTTCGGCCTCGGGGGGCTGATCGCGCTGGGGGTCGGCCTGCCGCAACCCCGTGACGTACGACGGTGTCTCGACGCGGAGGCCGGCGTCACGAAGGAAGAATCGTTCACAGACTGTGTTTCGCGCATCCGGTGTCTTCGCTGTCTGAATCTTCTGGGGGATGTGCAACCGGGAGACGCGCTGAAGTTCGAGCAATCCGTCGCCCGTCTGGAGCGCTATCGCAGCGCCGATGGTGGATACTCGCATGAACGCGAACACGCCCCACAGGGGACAGTCTACGCCGCCTATCTGGTCGAACAGGCCCATCGGGATGCCGGAATCGCCTGGCGCGATCCCGAGCGAACGATCACCGCACTCGACACGCTTTGCACACCCGACGGCGGCTACACCAATCATTCCGGAACACCGCGCGGCTCCACGACCGCCACCGCTGCCGCTGCGGTGCTGTTGATCCGGCATGGAAAATGCCAACCGGCGCGTCGGGCGGTGGACTATCTGGCGAGGCAGCGTCATCCCGACGGCGGCTACCGGGCATCGCAAGCGGCGCCGCTGCCCGACCTGCTCTCAACCGCAACCGCGCTCTACGCCGAAAGCCTGTGCGAACCGCTCACGGATAAACCGCCCTTTCGCCCGACCGCCGCTTTCATCGAAGGACTCTGGAACGGCGATAGCGGATTCCGCAGCCAGGCAGCCGATCCGGTCTCTGACGTCGAATACACCTTCTACGCGCTGCTCGCTCTCGGCGCGCTGGCGGCGATCCATCCGTCTCAACCGAAGGCCCTTCCCCCGGCAGCAGTGAGCTGTCAAACATCGTTGTAACGGAACGTGCGGGTGCCAGTGGCAGTTGTGATGGAAAGGGCGTACTGAAGCGATCGTTCCTTCCCCAGTCGGTGACCCATTCGGGAGATGGCCTTGCTCACCGCATGCGCGGACATCCCCGTGTGCTCCCCTAACTCGGCCAATGTGAGCGCACAGTGCCGCCGCCCCAGCCAGAGGGCGATGTCCCGCCCCCGTCCGTTACCCCAGCGCCAGACGGAAGCGTCCGCGCCCGCCGGGCTGCGGACGCCCGCCACAGCACGGGCGATCTCGCCGAAGGGCAGCAGTCGCCGCCACGCGCGCGCGTTGGTCCCCGGAGACGACCGACCGAGGATCCCCGCGCGCACCCGCCGCACGAATTCAGTCCCGCCGATCACGAGGGCGCTACTCAAACGCGCGCCCGCGCCCTCTCGCACGCTTTGAGCCACCGCCCCCTCCGCCTGCCTGCGATACTCCGCCCTCACGCCCCCCGCGCTCGCTAGGAGCGTGCCACAGGTCAACCACTCCTGCGCCGACGCGTAGCCCGCGTAGGCTCGGTAGGAACTCCAGCGGTAGGTGCGCAACACCGCCAACCGACGGCGCAACACCGACTCCGGTGTGTCGTCAGGGAGCCCCTCCCGCGACGCCGCCCGATCCGCTTTCGAGAGACCGAGCGCGGCCACCCGAATCGGATTCAAATGGATGTACATCCCGCACTGTTCGGCCCACGCGCCTCCGTCCTCCACGGGCACGCTCCCGAACCGCGCCT
>VGWG01000006.1 GCA_016873675.1 Lentisphaerota bacterium
GCGCGGGTCTGGTTCTCAATCAGAGCCGGAAGGCCAAGGTACTCCAGGCGGCCGAACGGCTCCTGTCGGCCCAATCCACCGAGGAACTGGAAGCGCTGGGTCGCCAGTACGGCCGCACCGGGGCGGGCGTCCTGTCCCATCTTCTGCTGGCCAAGAATCACTACGACGCCGGGCGTTATGACGACGCTCTCGCCAGCTACGCGGCCTTCCTGAAACGGAAACCCTCCGACCGCTTTACCGATATCGCGGTGCTGGGCCAGGCCCACGCATGGGAGGCCAAGGGCGAGATCGACACGGCGCGAACCGCTTTCGCCGCGTTCCGGCAGGAGAATCCCGGTCATTACCTGACGCCGCAGGCCTTCATGGGCGAGGCCCGCTGCCTCGCCATCGCGGGCGACAAGAAGGCCGCCGCAGAGCTGCTCGACCTGCTGATCGCCGCCCAGGCCGACACGCCTTGGGAGGAGCGGGCGGAAGAGCTGAAGGCCATCCTCGCGCGCTACGAGAAACGGGCGCCTGTCTCATTCTTCGACCAAGCCAGCGCCCTCCTTCCCGGTATGGCCACCAACGCCGTCGCCACGCCCGCAATCAAGGTCCCCGCCACCGAACCCGCAGCCACTCTGGAAGAATAATCACCCGGCAAAGATCACCCAAACGCCCCCTGAACTTCGAGGTTTGATTCTCCGCTCCTACGCCCATTCGAACCCCTTCGCCTCTCGGATGGTGCGGTGGACGCAGCCGACTTGGAGGCAGAACGCCTCGATGCGAGATCAGTAACGTGTGAGTTAAGGGACCGCGCTCGCGGCGCGGGGGATTGCCGTTGCGACAGCCTCGACCGTTTCGACCACCTTGGCCGGAAAGGTGATCACGTTCCCCAGCAGTCGGAAGGGGGCCAAGACGCCAGAGCCAATATGGCTCAACCCGGACATGAAGCTCACTCCGGGCAGGGGCGCGCCGACGCACTCGACAACGCCCAAGGGGAGGTACAACACCCGGACTGCGTGCACCGGCAGGTCAACCACGGCGCGCCCCAGACCGACGACGTGGCTCAGCGCGGGCCGGGCCTCCGGAAGGGCGCGCGTCACTGCGGCCACCGTGGCCGGATCGATCGCCGACACGGCGGACGTCGCCATCAGCCCCGCCGCCAGCATCAGCCAGCCCACGCAACCCGGCCAGAAACCTGTTCGCTGCATGCGTGCCTCCTTAATTCAGCGTGAGCAGGGCCAGTGCGGTGGCGTACAACTCGCCGCCGACCGGGGTCCAGCGGTCGGCGATGGCCCAGGCGCCGTCAACGGCCTGCAGCGCGGCGACTCGCTGGCGGATCGCCGCGGCCTGGGCGCGAACGCCGGCCGCGTCCAGGGCCCGCGCGATGAAATAATCCCGGTAGAAGTCGGCGACCCGGCCGGGGGATGCCGCTTCCTGGAGGGCCTGGGCTGCCTGACGGGCAAGGGCGAGATGGTCGGCCGCCGGGAGCGACGCTTCGAGCAGAATGGCGTACCCCATGGCGTCGAGGGTGGCGGTGGAGCCGCCTGCCGCGCGGTCATACGCGAAACGGCCGTCGCCGGTCTGCTGAGACTTGAGCCAGCGCACCGCTTTTCGGAGGTGTCCGCCGGGATCGCCCCAGCCGCTGGCGCGGGCGCGGATGAGGGCGTCGGTCTGCCATACGGTGATCGCCGTGTTGGGGGCGATGCCGATGTCATAGCCCCAGGCGCCATCGGCATGCTGAGTCGCACGGATGCGGTCGACGGCGAGGCGCAAAGGGGCTTCGGACACGGCGGATGGACGGATCTGTCGGATGGCGAGGAGGGCGGCCGTGGTCATGCCGTGGTTGTAGGCGCGACACCTGCCGGGCGGCCCGAAGGCCCCATCCGGTTGCTGACCGGCGAGAAGGGCAGCAATCGCGCGGTCGACGGCGGCCCGGTGCGCGGGCCCGAGACGTTCGAGGGCGAGGGCGGCGAGGGCGGTGAGCGCGGGAGTGTAGGGGGCGGTGGGGGTTGCGATGCCGATCGGCTCCCACACACCATCCCGGTGCTGCGTTCGGGTGAGCCAGCGGCCCCTGTCGGAGGGCATGGCGCGACGCATCTGTTGGGCGGCGAACCAGAGTGCCCCGGCCAGGAAAACGGCGGCCGCCGCCGCAAGACGGCGCCGGAGGACGAAACACCGGTGGCGCGGAGGGGGAAGGGCTGTAAGGATACGGTCCACCAAGCCGGGTGACGGATCGGCCTCGGGCGCGCCACGAAGCCAGGCGACCGTGGCGCACGCAGCCTCGGCTTCGCGCCTGCAAACCGGACAGGCGGCACGATGCGCCTCACGGGCGGCTGATCCGTTTGCCGGATTCAGAGCGCAGGCCACCGCCTCGGCTGCCTGAGGGCAGTTCATAGCCGCAGCGACATCAGTTTCTGCTTCCATCGCCCGCCTCCTTCCTTGCGTCAACCTTCATGCCCGGTCCTCTCCCAACCGGGTCCGTAACATCCGGATCGCGTTGAACATCCGCGACTTGACCGTTCCAGCCGGTATGTGCAGGATCCGGGCGACCTCCGCATAAGGGAGGTCCTGATACACGCCCAGCTCAATCACCTGCCGCATCGCCTCCGGAAGCGCGGCCACGGCGCCGGCGACATCGAGTCCGCCACGCTCCGGCGGCGGATCGCTTGCGGCGTTCGGCGGCTCGGGCTCACGCGCCAACGCATCGGCCAGCCGCGCGATCCGCTTGCGCCTCCGCAGTTCGTCAATCCAGACCTGCCTCGCCATCAGAAACAGGAATGTCGTAAACTTCGCGCTCGGCCTGTAGCGATTCCGATAGCGGTAGAGCCTCACAAACGTCTGCTGCACGAGATCCTCGGCATCGTATTGAACGCCCGAACGGAGGAAAAAGTTCAGCAGCATTTTCTGATGGCGCCTGACGAGCACGGCAAACGCCTGCCGATCATCCGCGCGCGCCAAGGCCATCAGCGCGGCGTCGCTTTCCAGTTCGGCGGGGTTCGGGTCTGGTGTGTCCATGGGTTGGGCGGTGTGGCGATTGACAGGTGAATGATGTGTCGTTCCCAGATTCAGGCCTATTCGTGCCTCAAGGCCTCGATTGGGTCGAGGTTTGCGGCCTTCCAGGCGGGATAGGTTCCAAAGACCACTCCGGTGATGATCGAGACGGCGAGGGACACGAGGACGCTGGGGAGCGTCACGGCCGTGTGCATCTCGGTGAGGCGCTCGACCAGGCGGGCGATCGCCACCCCCAGGCTGAGACCAATACCGCCGCCCAATGCGGTGAGAATGGTGGACTCGAACAGGAACTGAAGGAGGATGTCGCGCTTTTTCGCGCCCAGCGCCCGGCGGGTGCCGATCTCGCGGGTGCGCTCGAAAATGTTGGCCAGCATGATATTCATGATGCCGATGCCGCCGACCAGCAGAGAGATGGCCGCGATGGATCCCATCACGATCCGGAACACCCGCTGGGTCGACTCCTCTTGCAACATCAGCTCGTAGGGAACCTGTATCTCGTAATCGCGTGTTTCGCGTGTCGTGCCCAGGTAGCTCCGCAACCGCTTGACGGTGTCGGGAATCGAACTCACCGCGATCACCTTGATGTAGAGGAAGTCGTACTCCACATTGACCCGCTCGCGCCTCGAACCCTCGACCGGGATGATGCGGCCGTAGACGGCGTTGCCCGTCTCAAAGGGGATATAAACCAGATTATTCAGGTCGTACTGTCCGGCCAGCTTCGCGCCGCGCGCATTTTTCAGGACCCCGACCACCTGGAACGTGCCGCCACCCGCGTTCACCGTCTGGTTGAGCGGATCGCCGATGCCAAACAGCGTCCGGGCGGCGTCGACGCCCACCACGCAGACGGGATTGCGCCGCAGTTCGTCGGTATCGGTGATCCAGCGCCCGCGGCTGTCCGCGAGTTCGCTGAAGGTCATGTTTAGAAACTCGGGCGTGGTGGCCATCACGCGGACGTTCGACCGCAGGCCGCCGACAAAAAGCCGTTGCTGCATGTCGCGCACCGGGATGATCTGGCGGATGTTCTCGAACGTGGCCAGCATGTGCGCGACGTCTTTGGCCTTCAGGCCATAGTCCGCAAGGGTGCTGGCCGAGGCATTGTTCTGGGGCGCCCCCTCTTGGGTCGGCTTGACCGAGCGGATGACGATGCTGTCGATGCCCATGGCCCGGATCCGCTCGATCGACTCGCGGCGACCGCCTTCGCTGATCGCCATCATGGCCACTACCGCGCCGACCCCGAGGACCACGCCCAGCGCCGCCAGAAACGCGCGGAAGGCGTGGCAGGAGAGATTGAGGAAGGTCATCTGCAACAGGCGTAAAAAATTGCGCACAGCTCCATCTTTCCGGCCGGGCAACCGGCCCCAAGCATCAGACCACCGGCTTGCCTCCCGGCCGGTCCTCGACAATCACCCCGTCGTGCAGGCGGATCACCCGGTCGACGATGCGCGCGTAAGCGGGATTGTGGGTGACCATGACCACGGTGCGGCCGCTGTCAACCAGGCCGGTCAGGATGCGCATGACATCATTGCCGGTTTTTTCATCGAGATTGCCGGTCGGCTCATCGGCCAGCACCAGCGGCGGGTCATTGGCCAGCGCGCGGGCGATCGCCACCCGCTGCCGCTCGCCGCCCGACAACTGCGACGGCCGGTGGGTCAGGCGATGCCCCAGCCCGAGCAGATCGAGCAACTCATGGGCGCGATCCCGCATGGCCGTCGGCGGAACGCGGGCATAGCGCATCGGCGTGCAGACATTCTCAAACACGCTGAACTGGGAAAACAGGTTGAACGATTGAAAGACGATGCCAATCCGCCGGCAGCGGATTTCGGACATGGCGTTGTCGCTGAGAGACGACACGTCGGTGGTCTCGAGCGTGTAGGTCCCGGAAGTGGGGCGGTCGAGCATGCCGACGAGGTTGAGGACGGTGGACTTGCCCGAACCCGATGCGCCCATGACCGCCACGAACTGGCCGGCCGGAATCGAAAAACTCACCGCGCGCACCGCCTGCACCGGGGTCTCGCCCTCGGTGTAGGTTTTGGTCACTTCATTGAATGTCAGTAGCCCCATAGTCCGTCACTTCGCCAGGCCGGCCTGATAGAGCGCAACCCGCTCACCCTCCTCGAGGCCCGAGAGAATCTCAACGAAGCTGTTCGAGGACCGGCCGGTGGTCACCGGCCGCTCTTCGACGCCCACCGCCCCCTTGACCCGCGCAAAGGTCTTTCCCTCGCGCTGAAAAATCGCCTCGATCGGCACGTGCAGGACGTTGGCGACCTGTTCGACAATGATTTCGACGCGCATCGTCATGCCGGGCATCAGCCGGGGATCCATCGTGTCGGTGGCGATCTCCACCGGATAAATCTTGGGGCTTGAACGATCCCAGTTCACGACATTCTGCGCCATGGCCGCGATCAGCGAGACGCGCCCCTCCATCACCAGATTGGGAATCGCCTTGCTTCTCAAGACCGCACGGAGACCGGTGGAGATGCGGGATCGGAACTCCTCGGGCAGATCGACCCGGACCAGAAAACGCGATAAGTCGGGGATCGAGGCCAGCACCTGCCCCTCGTTGACCTGGCTGCCCACCTTGAGTTCCTCCGGCTGATTCCACGCGCGCCGTTGCGGATCGCCCATCGTGACGATCCCATCGCTCGGCGCCCGCACCACCAATGACTTGCGAATGGCGATCAATTGCTCCAGTTCCTCCTCCATCTGGCGGATGCGCGCCCGATGATTCTGAATGATCCGCTGATCCTTGACCAGATTGCCGGCGGCGGTGACCAGATCGCGCTGCAAGTCCATCTGCGCCTTGGTGCGGCCCTCCTGCAACAACCGCATTTTCTGGGGGTGGTCGTATTGCTTGAAGACCCGCAGGTTGCTGGACGCCAAATCGATCGCGTCACGGACGGCGTCAACCGCCTGCGACTTGTCGAGCACCACTTTCTCCAGTTCGGGAACCCGTCCGGGATCCTGCATCTGCGCGGTGGACAACTGGGATCGGGCCACAGAGAGCTCCGTGCGGACTTGGGCGAGCTTGGCGCGCGCCGTTTGGACGGCGGCCTGCAGATCCGCGCGCTTGCGCCGCGCGTCCTCATCCTCGTAGCGGGAGAGCGCCTCCTCGCTGGCCCGAAGTTGATCGTTGGCGTTACGGATGGTGCTGAGATTGCCCGCACGGGTCATGTCGAGATCCTGCTCGGCCAGCTTCAGGCTGGTCTGCTCGTCGGCCAGCTCCAGTTTCAGTCTGTCCAGCTCGACTGCGTGCTTCTCATCTGAGAACCGGAACAGCAGGTCGCCGGTCTTCACCGCGCTGCGGTTTTCAACCAGTTCCACGATCTCCAGCCCATAACCGCGGCTCCCGGAGCGGGGCTCGGGGCGGATCATATGGTGCTTGATCGCGTCGAGGTTACCGTCAATTTCCAAGGCGATGTTGAAATCGCCCCGGCGCACCGTCGCATAGCGATCCCGTGTCTCACCCTCCTGCGCCCCCCGACGATGAGCACCCAACTGCCGCCAGACGATGACGCCGACGGCTGCCAGCAACCCGACCAGGAGCCACACGCGCCACCGACGCACTCTGGACGTCTGACGCGTCATTCCGGCCGGGTCTCCTGCGGGCTGCCATCACGGAGCTGCTGGAGTTCGTCACGCAGGCGCGGCTGCGGCAGACGGAACTGAGACTCCGCGCGATCCATCTGCGCCTGTATCTCCGGCGGAAGCTCGAGGGTGCGCAGCGGCGGCAACTGGTCCAGAGCGCCAGCCAGAGCGGTCGCCCGCAGAAAAATGACCAACTGCGTCTGCACGCTGCTTTTGGTGGTGCCGCGGAAGAGGTGCCCGAGCACCGGGATGCTGGAGAGGATCGGCACCCGCCGCTGCCGTTCGACCTCCTCGCTGCGCAACAGACCGCCGATTGACACCAGTTGGCCGTCTCCGACTTCCAGCTCCGTGTTGGCGCTGCGGACGGCGATGATCGGCGCGCCTGTGTTCTTGTCGGAGCGAGTCACATTGGAAACCTCGGGATTGATCTGCAGACGGATGCGGCCGTCGGCGATCATGATCGGGATCACCCGCAATTTGATGCCGACGCTCTTGAAGGTGGTCGAAATGCTTTCCCCCCCGGAGGTGATGGTCTTCGTCTGGATCGGAACCTCCTCGCCGGTAATGATGCTCCCCTCCGTGCCGCGCCGCAGGATCAGATTGGGGGAGGACAGAATCTTGGCCCGGCCTTTGTTTTCCAGAAAGCGGACAAAGGCGGTGATCAGACGCTCCGAGCTCGGATCCCAGTCCATATAGGAAAGACTGCCGCGGGTGGCCAGCGGATTGCTGCCCGGGTCGACAAAGGCGTCGGTGAGGCGCTTGACAAAAACCATGTGGTCGGCGGGGAGGTTGGGGATGGCCCCCACCTTCGCGAGCTTCTGGAATTCGAGGTTGATCTCCTTCTGATAATCACTGTCAACGCTGAACTCGACGATGCGGGCCTCGACCAGCACCTGGGTGACCGGCATGTCCAACTGGTCGGCGACCGCGAGCAACAGCGCCAGATTGTCCTCGACGTCCGAGATCACTACGAGGTCGGATTCCTCATTGGCGGAGACCGTCCCGGCCGGCGTCATGAAATTCTCCAGCGCCTGCGCCATCGTCTCGCCGCGAATGTGCACACAGTGGTGGAATCGGACCTTCCGCTCGGTCTTCACGTCGGCGGCGAAGTTGGCCGCGATTTGCGCATATTCATCGAGAGCGCTCACCGTTCCCGTCGATGCGGCGGAAGCCAGTTCTGCGGCCGTCGGCGTCGCCAGGTCCCGGACCGGATCAGCCATGGGGTCTTGGGACAGCTCCCGGTTGTCGGTGCTGGCCGAGACAGCCGCCCGCTCGCGCGGCGGCCGTCCGGAAGGCTGTTGCGCCAAAAGACCGGCGCACGACATCATGACCATCACCAGGGACATCGCCGGAAAAAGACCTTGTTTCATTGCCGTGTTCCTGTCGCTTAAGCGCAACCTGCAACCAGAGTACGGCCGAAAGCATGACATACCCATGGGGTTAAGACAAGGAGTAAAAGTCAACAGAGTGATGCGTCAACGTTGTTGCATACTCCCTTGTGCGATGGCGTGCGACATGCTAACGTAGTCCGACGACGTGAGGTGGAGAAACGGGCATGGATTTCAAACGGATAGGCGAGCCGCTTTTTGCGCAGGATCCCACGGGGCGGCCGCTGTCGCGCGTGGGGACTGTTTTTCTGCGCACGCCGGGGCTGGTCACCCTCCCGGGCGTGCATGCCATGCAACGGCTGGCCTGGCTTGACGGGCTCAACGCCGACCGGGCCTCAGCCGGCGCGCCGCCGCTCTCCGACGCGGAGACAGACGCCGAATTCGACGCCTCCGTGGACCTGCTGCTGGACGGAAGCGTCATTCTGATCCGACCCGATCCTTCGCGCATGGATCTAGCCTTCCAGGCCGACGATTTCCTGCAGACGTTCGTTTCCAAGCGCCGCATTCGTTTTCTGAACACCGCCAACGAGACGATTCGAGAGGCCCTCCGCCGGCGCGGAGAAAACTGGCGCATGAGTCCCCTGCCGCAGACGCAGGAGGAAATCATTGCCCTCATCGCCGACTCCCGGACCGCCATTCAGAATGCCCCCATCTACTACTACAACCGCGTCGGCGGCACCCGTTACCTCACCTGCGAATCCTTCCGCTGGCTGGCCACGCGGGATGATGCCACGTTCCGGTCGCAGCTCGACGAGATCGCCCGCTTCTGCACCCGGCGCAACCGCCTCGGCCATCCCGAGATCGACGTCTTCCCTCCCGACTGCCCGTTTGAGCGCGCCGCCTTTGCGGCGCTCGCCCCGCCGGAAGACGCATCCCCCGCCGCCTGCGCCGATCTCCGCCGCCGCCACGCCGCGGTCGCAGCGGCCTACGAGGCCGCCGTGCCGCCGGTCCTCCGGGAGGACGCTCCCGGGGCGCCCGAATGGCGCCGGGCGATGTGCGCCGTTCTGGTCAGACAGCCGAATGCGGCCGTTTCGGACGAGATCGTCAGCGGCCTCTCCGCCGAGTTTTATCTGCAGATCGAATGGCTCCCCGGCGCGCGCATCGAGGATGGCGAGCTGATCTTTGATCCGCTGTTTGACGAGTGTGCCGTCCGTCCGGACGACGCCGAGCTGCGCGCCCTGTGCGACCTGCGCGCGCGCGGCATGATCTTTAACTACGTTCGCGAATTCCGCGAGATCGAATACATCAACATCGGACGGATCTCCCGCTCCCTCTCGCGCCGCGTCACCACCTCCCGGCGCCCCACGGTCTACATTGCCGAGGTTCAGCACACCGGCGCCGATAAGCCGGTCGTGCGCATCCTGCGCCTCCAGAAATGGGGCATCGCCGAACATCTCGATGAAGGGAAGGACCTGCTGCAGTCGATCATCGAGGCCGAGGCCTACACCGACTACATTCTCGACCGCCGCCTCGGCTGCCAGCAGCTCGGCATGAACTTGCCGCCGCAGATCGTTCCCCGCCGCATCAGCGAGACCTACACTGGAACGCACGCGCGCTACGTCGGCCAGACCTACTGGATCACCTACCTCGAGCGCCCCTATCTTTACGGGTGGGCATCGGCCAAGATCCCCGCGCACCACTACGAGAACGTCGAATTCAATCGCCGTCTGGCGGCCCTGCTCGGCGCGGCGGCGGCATCCAATCTCATCCTCGGCCGCACCGGGGTTAACGGCGCAGCCGTCCTGTTTGACGATGGCGACGAGATCGTCCTGTTTGACGACGACGGCCTGCCCCAGAGCCTGGTGGTCTCCGACCACACCGGGACGTTTTCGCACTACCGGGAGCCCTTGGCGGATTTGGCGCCGGCCTATGCCGCGCCGGTCAACCGGCGCGCGGAACTGATGCCCAACGCCAGCGAGTTTGCCGCAGGCTATCTGGCTGCATTTGTCGAACGCTTCGATTACACGCGCCGGGAGTACCTCCGGCGCAAACGGGCGTTTGACACGCTCTTCAGCCACCGTGCCCGCGACGTGGCCGGCAGTTTCGCCTACCGTTGGGAATGCGTTCTCAACCGCCTCGCGGCGACCGCTGCAGAGCCGCTTGCGGGGGCGATCCGGGCCGCGATTAGAAACAAGTGAGGTGACCCATGAACGCTCCGGCTTCCCGTTCCCCCGTCTTCACGGCGCTGCTGCTGGCGATTTTCGCGCTGCTGGTGTGGCGACTCGTTCACCGGCCGGGTGTAGAAGGTGTGCCCTCCGCCGTTCCGGTGCCAGGTCCGACCTCCGGACACCCCGCCGTTCCGGCGGTGGCCACGCCGCCACCGTTCGCGCCCACCTCCGAGGAACGCACCGCCATCGCGATCTTCAGCCGCGTGTCGCCATCGGTCGTGGCGGTGGCCAACACGGGGCTCTTCCGCGCCGGGAGCTGGTTTCGGGGACTTCAGGTCTACGAGATTCCCCAGGGTGCCGGTTCCGGTTTTGTCTGGGACAAACAGGGGCACATCATCAGCAATTACCATGTCGTCCACCAAGCCAACGCGCTCACGGTGACCTTTCCCGACGGCGTGACATTCGATGCCCGGCTGGTGGGGATTGCGCCGGATCAGGATCTGGCCGTGCTGCGGATTGACGCCCCCCCCGAACGGCTGCACCCGGTTCGCGTCGCCGCGTCACGCGACCTGCAAGTGGGGCAGACGGTGCTGGCAATCGGCAACCCGTTCGGGCTGGACACCACCCTCACCGTGGGAATCGTCAGTGCACTCGGACGGACCATCACGGCCATGACCGGCCGACGGATCAACGAGGTGATCCAGACGGATGCGGCGATCAACCCCGGCAATTCCGGCGGTCCCCTGCTCAATTCAGCGGGCGAGCTGATCGGCGTCACGACCGCCATCCTCAGCCCCAGCGGGGCCTATGCGGGGATCGGCTTCGCCGTGCCTGTCGACACCATCTCGCGCATCGTGCCCCAACTGATTGCCAAGGGACGCATCACCCGAGCGGGGCTCGGCCTCCAGCTTCTGCCCGATCACATCATTCGCCGCGCTGGAGTTGCCGGCGCGGCCGTCTACGCCGTGCTTCCCCATTCCCCGGCCACCACCGCCGGAATCGCCGGCGTCTCGCAGTCTCCCCGCGGCCTGTTTCTCGGCGATGTGATCACCGCTGTCGATGGCAGGCCCGTCGCCGATGTGGAGGGCTACCACGCCATTTTCGACACCCTCCAGCCCGGCCAGACCGTCGACGTGACCCTCACCCGCGACGGCCAGACACGCACCGTCTCCGTGCGCCTGATCGAATTGGAGTGACCGTGATTGCCGAGCGAATCCCGCTTGCCGCCGCTCGTCGTTTGCGTCTACAATTGGCCCGCGCGTCGGGTCTATTCACACCGCATCCGTCTTGACCCGGCGTGCGAACCCGTTGACCATAACGGTTGGACGCCCCTCCAACCCCATCTCAGGAGCACCCATCATGCAAAGCATCCCCGTCCTGACCGTCCGAGGCGGTTCGCTTGCCGAAGCCTACGAGCGCGCCTTGATCGCCCTGTACCGCGGCGGCATCCGCTTCCGCACGCAGTACGACAAACCGGGCGACCCGTTAAGCCTCGATGCCACGATGAACATCACCATCGACGACCCGCTGGCCGATCCCATGATCCACAAGGCTTTCCCCGGCGGCATTTCCGACCTGCGCGAATATGTCTACGAGCTGGAGGGACGCAAGGATCACTGGGTCAAGGCGATCAACGATCCCGCCGACACCCGCTGGGAGTACACCTATCACGGCCGCCTGCAGAACTATGGTCAGTGGAAGGAGCGCGGCGCCGACGGCAAAAACCAGATTGTCGGCCCGTTTCAGGTCGATCAGATCGCCTATGTCATCGACAAACTGGTTGCGCAGCCCTTCACCCGGCAGGCGCAGATGATCACCTGGATGCCCAACCACGACCTCGCCTGCTACGACCCGCCGTGCCTGCAGTCGCTTTGGTACCGGATCTTGGAGGACGATACCGGCGTGCAGTGGCTCAACGCCAATGTCCGTTTCCGTTCCAACGACGCCTGGGGGGCGAACTTCATGAATATGTTCGGCTTCATCCAGTTCAACCAGACCGTCATCGCTGCCGAGGTCGCGCGCCGCTCAGGCAAGCCGGTGCGCCTCGCGCGCATGAATTGGCAGGCCGACTCTTATCACATTTACGGCAAGGACATCGAACAGGCCGAACAGCGGCTCTTCAGCCGGTTGGAAACGACCGCATTCGAAGACCGGATCTACTCTTTCCACGACCCGGCCATCACCGAGATGTACCACGAGGAGGAGGCCGCCATTCTCCGCAAAATCGACGAGATGTCGCGCCGGATGGGATGACCCCGCCGGCCGGGCGCGGCGTCCCTGCCGCGCCGCAGATCATGACGAAGGCCACAGGGAATGCGCGTAAGAGGGTCTGTGAGTGTGGGAGTGTGGGAGAGTGTCTGCGCGAAAGCGGGCAGCGGCGTCTCGCCGCGCCGAAAGACAAAGGGAATGCGCGAAGCGGCGTGTGAGTTGTCGGGGGCGGGGCAGAATCCCCCTTTCATTTCGATAGCGATCCCGATCCCGATAGCGATCAATGTCTTTATCCATTCGCTTGCGGCGCGGCGGGACGCCGCTTCACTGCCACTCACACACCCACACACTGTCACATACCCATCCTGTCACTAACCAACTACGCCGTTCCCCTTCATTCCGCTTGACCCGCCCGCCCATTATCTATACCCTTTTCGACATGGCGGGGGTGAGTTTCGCCCCGCCTCAGCCCGCCCGTGTGGGTTGGGTTGATCTAGTTCGGTGAGCCATAGCAGGGACGCAAAGCCTCAAAATGCTTCCGCAAGTGCTTGGAAATGAAGCAGACGGTTGATCTATAGGAAGGGAAGCCCTGCTATTTTCCCTGCTAAGTTTGATCCTTAATCAGAGGTCGGCAAGAACGGAGTAGATGAAATGATGAAGCCAACGATCTCTTGTGCTCTGATTGCGATGGTTCTCGTTGGTTGTGCAACGTCCCCAGATTCAGGCGGAAGCGCGCAACGCACCAATACTGCTGTCGTTGCTGTCGCGCAGACACTCGAAAGACAACGTCCCCCTGTGTCGGTGAGTGAAGCCCTGAGCCGCGCAGAAAAGTACGTATCCGAGCAGAAGATCGACATCTCAAAACATTTCGTCAGTTCGGCGCACTATGTGGAGGCAGGCAGCTGGACAGATAGTTCGATCGGTAAGGGACCCTACTGGCAAGTCACCTACAAACTCCTTCAACGCGCTGACGGCGGACAGCACTTTATCCTAGTGTATATGGGCGGCAAGGTCGGTCACATTGGTGGACTGTAAGGAAACGGAGCCGAACATCGGCGTGCATGGAAGGCTCGCAAGCTCGCCGCCCCTGCTGCGCAACGTTCGGACACGACAACATGAGAAGCGCAGGAACGTTCTCTCCGATCAGTGTCGCCACGGCTACACAAATCGCCTCGGTGGGGTTCGCCGTGTGGTTTATGTTCACTTCCCTAAAACTGTCCTGTTCCATGTCGGGGAGCGTGGGTGCGGTCGCGATTCTTGCGCACACAATCAACTCCGTCTTGCTTCTCGTTGCGGTTCTTTTCGAGCGCCGGTGGCGCTTGATTTTCATTCCGATTGTGTCATGGTTTGTGGTTACGACTCTGGTTGCAATGTCGATGCACTGAACCATAATATGAATGTCCGAACACGCCGTCCTAGCCTCTCGCCGGGAAGCGCCATTCAGGCCTGTCCCTAGTCAGACCTCTTACACTTAACCGGATGCTTCGTCGCCACTTTTAACCGGATACCCTTAAACGACCCACTATTACTGTCCTCGATGACCGCTCTTTGTCTCTTCGGGATAGATTAAGACCCGAGATTAAGATCTGAGACACAGGACCCAGTTTCCCTTATACCTATTACGATTTATGATTGGTTGCGATCTCCTGAAAACGCGCGAAGGTGGCGTCCCAAACGGCGGTGTCGCCGGGCAGGAAGGTCTTGATGGGGAAGGCGGACCGGATGAGCGGCTGCGCCTCGGCCATGCTGCTGATCACGCCGAGGGCCATGGCTTGCACCATGAGGTTGCCCACAGCGGTTCCCTCTTTCGGGCCGGCGTGCACCGGCCGGGCGATGGCATCGGCGGTGAATTGGTTGAGCAACGCATTGCCGCTGCCGCCGCCCACGATATGGACTGCCTGCGTCGGCGTGCCGCAGATCGCGCAGATCTGCTCGTTCACCAGCCGGTACTTCAACGCCAGACTCTCGTAGACGATGCGCAGAATGGCGCCGCGGTCGGCCGGCTGCCGCTGGCCGGTTTCGGCGAGGAAGGCGCGGATGGCGTCCTCCATGTTGGCCGGATTGTAGAAACGGGCGTTGTCGGGGTCGATGAAGGCGCTGAAGGCTGGCGCGGCGGGGGTGATCGTGTCGACCTCGGACCATTCCATGCGGCGGCCGTCGGCGGCCTCCCAGCCCCGCAGCAACTCCTGAACAATCCAAGTCCCCATGCAGTTTTTGAGGAACCGGGTGTTGTCAATCCCCCCCTCGTTGCTGATATTCGCGGTCATCGCTGCATCATGGGTGATCGGCTGGTCAACGAGCCGGCCCACCAGCGACCACGTTCCCGAGCTGATGATGAGGGCGTGCCGGGCGTCTGCGACCGGGGCTGCGGCAAAGGCGCTGGCCGTGTCGTGCGAGGCGACGGCCACGATGGCGGCCTCGTTCAGCCCGAGCGTGGCGGCGAGCGGCGGGCGCAACGCGCCGATGACCGTTCCGGGGGCAACGATCGGCGGCATGATCCGCGCCGGGATCTTCAATGCGCGCAGCACGTCGCGGGACCATGTCCGCCGCTTGGCGTCCATGAGCTGCGTCACGCTCGCCCACGAAGAATCCACCGCCGTGCACCCCCCGAGATAGAAATTGAACAGCGCCGGAATGGGGAGGAACAGGGCGGTGAGCTTGCGCAGCTCCGGCCGCCTCGTGGCGAACCAGCGCAACTGGTTGCTCATGTTGAAGGGCTGGAAGTGGATGCCGGTGATGCCGTAAAGCCGTCGCGCGTCGATGCACGCCTTGACCTCCTCGCACATCGTGTCGAGACGGTGATCACGGTAGCAATGGGTCTTGCCCAGCAACTCGCCGTCGGCGCTAAAATAGGCGCCATCCGCGCCCCAGGTGTCGAGGCCGATCGCGTCAAGCTGGCCGCCAAACGTTCGCTTGTAGGCATGAAGCCCCTTGATGATGTTGTCGTAGATCCAGGTGTCATCCCAATACGTCCGCTCGGTCACGGCGCCCGTCCGGTCCGCCAGAAAGAACGACGTGCCGCCGTGTGCGAAGCGGTGAACCTCCTGCATGCGGAAGCCGCCGCCCTCCGGAAAGATGCCCGCAAAACACTTGCCGCCCGAAGCGCCCAGATCGACCGCCAACACCTTGATGTCCATACCGGCTCCTTGATCAAATGAGTGGGGCATCATAGCATGGTTTGAAACCAACCGCAACCGATGAACGGACCCCAGCAGCAAATGGGGCGCAGTCACAGTTTCTTTGCGACGCCAGCGGTTGTGTGCCTATGCCTTTCGGGTGGCAAAGGTGGGACAGGCATTCTTGCCTGTCCGGATCACGGATCGTAGAAAACAGGCAGGAATGCCTGTTTGACCTTCCGCGAGGATTTAAGCAAAGAAATTGTGACTGCGCCTAGGCCGAACGTGGCCATTGCATTCAGCTTCCGGCAGTGATAGAATAGCCCCCATTGACGTGGAAGAGTAATGTCCTTTTGGGGTGTTCCCATGCGCGTGCTTCTGGTCGAAACGATTTCTGAAATGGGTGGGGCTCAGTGGAGCCTGTTCGAGTTAGCGTGTCAACTCAAACACGATGGTGTTGACCTGCTCGCGTTGGTGCCTAGGGGACCGTTGCAGACCAGGCTGAAAGACGCGGGGGTTCCGGTCGAATCCATTCCCTCGTTCCGGGCGCGCCGCAAGCCGTTGGCTCTGTTGGCTCAGGTCTTGATGGGCGCGAGCGAAACCGCGCAGATTCGCAAGACCACTTGGCTGTTCAAGCCAGACCTCATCCACGCCAACTCGGTCACCGCCGGGCTGCTCGTCCTGCCGCTGGCCCGCAGCCGGGCGGTCGTCTGTCACGTCCGTGACCTCCGTTTCCCGGTCAAGCCGATGCTCCAGATCGCCCGGCAGGCGCGGCGGATTGTGGCGGCATCCGAACCCATAGACAATGCCTTGAGCGAATTTCTGCGCGGTTCGGCGCGAAGTCGGCTGGTTCGTGTCGTGAACGGCATCACGATCGGCCGCTTGGCGCCAGGCGATTCGGCCCCGGCGCGGCACGCCTGCGGGCTCCCCGCCGGCGTGCCGGTCATAGGCATGATTGCGCATCTGACGCCGTGGAAGCGGCACGAGGTCTTCATCGAAATGGCGGCTCAAATCGCCCAGAAACGCCCCGATGCCCATTTTGTCAGCGTCGGGCGCGACCTGCTGGGCGAACACAAACTCTACCGAAAATCACTTCGCCAGCTTGTCGCCTCCCGCGGGCTCGATGCGGCGTTTCACTGGTTCGAAGAGATCAGCGACGTCCGCGAGGTTCTTCAGGCCATGGACGTCCTGGTCCACCCGCCTCACGACGAACCGTTCGGCCGCGTCCTCTGCGAGGCGATGGCCATGCGCAAACCGGTCGTCGCTGTCCGGCAAAACGGTCCGGTTGCCATCGTCGAGAACGGGGTGAGCGGCCTCCTGGTGGGCGCCCCCCAGCCGGAATTTTTCGCGAAAGCGGTGCTTCAGATTTTGGATAACCCCGCTCAGGCCGAAGCGATGGGCGAAGCGGGACGGAAGCGGGTTAGTGACCGGTTCAACATCACCCGCACCGCCAGTCAGATGCGGGCCGTCTACAAGACGGCAATCAAGGATTTCGAGCTGGAGCGCCTCGCGCACACGGACGCGGATTAAACCTAGCGCCCGTGCGCCAGCCACCCCAGCGACGCCGCTCCCGCGCAGAGGCAATAGACGGCGCAATGCCAGAACCGGTCGCGGCACAACAGACGCACCAGGAGCCCGATCGCCGCATAACCGACCCCCGCCGCCACGCACGCCCCGACGATGTAATGCGCCGTCCCGAGCGCGGCGCCGCTGGCGGTTGGCCCCTCCTGCAGGAAATCAACGGCCACGGCACCGATCAGCACCGGGATCGACATCAGGAAAGAAAACTCGGCCGCTTGGTCTGGTCGCACGCCCAGATGGCGCGCCACGGTGATCGTGCTCCCCGACCGGCTGATCCCCGGCAATAGGGCCATCGCCTGCATGCAGCCGATCCACCACGCGCGCCACACGGTCATCGGACCGCCGTCCGCGCGCCGGGCAAACCGCACCGAGAACAACAGGCCGCCCGTCACCAGCAGCAGCCACGAAGCCACGACCGCCGTCTGCCGCTGGTTGCCGAACAAGGCGTCAAGCCGATCACCAAACACGATCCATATCCCAATGGCCGGAACCGACGATAGCGCCAGCAACCCGCCCATTAGCCAGGCGGCTCGCGACCCCGTCAACACCCCCATCACGAGGTCCGCCAGCCGGTTGCGGTAGAAAGCCACCACCGCCATCAGCGTTCCAAGATGCAACACGACTTCGAGGTGAACGCCGGGAGCGTTTAAGCCGAGGAGTTCCTTGCCGATGAGCAGATGCGCAGAACTGCTGACGGGGAGAAACTCGGTCACGCCCTGGACAACCGCCAGAATCAGCACGCTGACCCAATCGTGCATCAACACCCCCCAAAAAAACCGCGTCCCGTGACGCGGTTTTTGGATGCTTCTTAAAAATTGGCGGGAGCGACGGGGCTCGAACCCGCAACTTCCGGATCGACAGTCCGGTACGCTAACCAATTGCGCCACGCCCCCGCAGAAAAGAGTCCACACTATATCGTTATCTGCTGGAGAATGCAAGCGTGATTTTAAAAAAATATCCGCTGGCCTCCCCAGCCCCCCCGTGTTATCGTCATGCCAATGGTTCCACAGTGGATAATCGAGAAGAAACGCGACGGCCGCGAGCTCAGCGCCGACGAGATCGGCGCCTTTATTGAAGGGTACACCGCTGGCGACATCCCCGACTACCAGATGGCGGCCCTGGCGATGGCTGTTGTCTTCCGGGGCATGACGCCCGACGAGACCGCCGCGCTGACCGACGCGATGATGCGCTCAGGGGACGTCCTTTCCTTTTCCGACTGGCCCCGCCCGACGGCCGACAAGCACTCGACCGGCGGCATCGGAGACAAGATATCGCTGGTGCTCGGCCCCCTCGCCGCCTCTGCCGGCCTGGCCGTCCCCATGATCTCAGGCCGCGGACTCGGCCTCACCGGCGGCACCCTCGACAAGTTGGAGTCGATCCCCGGTTTCACCACGCGGCTCTCGCCGGACGCCTTTCGATCCGCCCTCGGCCGCGCCGGTTGCGCCATCATCGGCCAAACCGACCGCCTCGCTCCCGCCGACCGCAAGCTCTATGCCCTGCGCGATGTCACCGGCACGGTTCCGAGCATCCCACTCATCACCGCCAGCATCCTGTCCAAGAAACTCGCCGAGGGCGCCGCGACGCTCGTTCTGGATGTCAAGTGCGGGCGCGGCGCCTTCATGCGTACACCCGAACAGGCTCGCGCGCTGGCCGATAGCCTGCTCCGCGTCGGCCGTGCCCTTGGCCGCAACATGGCCGCCCTGATCACCGACATGGAGCAGCCCCTCGGACGCACGGTGGGCAATGCCCTCGAAGTGCGTGAGGCGGTCGAGGTTCTCCGGGGTGGCGGCCCCGTCGATGTCCGCAGTCTGACCCTGACCCTGACCGCCCGCATGTGCCTGCTCTCTGGGCTGGCCACTGACGCGGCGACGGCTGAACGGGAGCTCGCCGCGCGCCTCGACGACGGCCGCGCGCTGTCCGCTTTCCGCGATATGGTCGCCGCCCAAGGCGGCGACATCCGCGTGGCCGACGACCCTGGCGCGGTTTTGCCTGCGGCGGCGGCGATAGCGATCCTGCCCGCCCCCGCCGACGGATGGGTCGCCCGTGTGGACGCCGAGATCATCGGCCGCGTCGTCCTCCAACTCGGCGCGGGGCGCCGCCGCAGCGATGACGCCATTGACCCTGCCGCTGGCGTGGACCGCCTCGTTCAGTGCGGTGACCAGGTCTGCCGCGGCGAGCCCCTCATGCGTCTTCATGCAGCGACTCCCGACCTGATTGCAGCCGTCCGCGATGCCGCCTGCGGCGCGGTCCTCCTCGCCCATGCGCCGGTCACACGACCGCCCCTGATTCTGGAAACCCGTTTGTAGGAGGAGAGACACCGCCCATGTCTAAACAGAAAACACCCCCTGACCCGCCAACGGCCCGATCACTCGCCGCCGCCGCCCGCAAAGCCGCGACACGCGCGCACGCCCCGTATTCCGGGTTTCACGTCGGCGCAGCGCTGCTGGCCGGGGACGGACGGATCTTCACCGGCTGCAATATTGAGAACGCATCCTATGGCCTGACCCTCTGCGCCGAGCGGGTGGCGCTCGCCAAGGCCGTCAGCGAGGGCGCGACAGACTTCCGTGCTCTGGCCATCGCTGGCGGCACCGCCGCCACCCCCGCCACGCCCTGCGGTGCCTGCCGCCAGGTCCTCGCCGAATTCTGTCCGCCCCGCATGCCCATCTGGTACGCCGGCCTGGCCGCCGGAACCGCTCGCGCCACCACCCTCGGCAAGCTCCTGCCGCACGCCTTCACACGGCCCCGCACACGAGGCTTGTCAGGTGCGCCCGCTTGCCGTATGCTTTCACCCACAGCCGCAGGGTCGCTGACGTAGCGTGGCCCGGCTGGGGAGGAATCTTCATCATGTTCACCGGCACCTACACCGCGATTGTCACTCCTTTCAACCGGGATGGCTCGGTCGACTTCGGCTGCTTCAGCGCGCTGATCGACTGGCAGATCGCCTCGGGCGTGGACGGCATCGTCCCCGTCGGCACCACGGGCGAATCGCCCACCCTCGAAATGGACGAACATCTGAAGGTGATTGAAGCCGCCGTCGCAACCGCCGCCGGCCGCGTCCAAGTAATCGCAGGCACCGGCGCCAATTCCACAGCCGAGGCCCTCCAGCTCACCCGCGGCGTTCTGAACATCGGCGTTGCTGGCACGCTGCAAGTGACGCCCTACTACAACAAGCCGAATCAGGAGGGGCTGTATCGTCACTTCTCCGCCATCGCCGACCTCGGCCTCCCCGTCGTCCTGTATAATGTGCCGGGCCGGGCTTCGCGCGAAATTGCCGTTGAAACGGTGGTTCGTCTGGCCGCGCACCCCCAGATCGTCGCCATTAAGGAAGCGGGCGGCAGCGTCGAGCGGGTCAGCGCGATTGTCGACGCCTGCGATCTCGTCATCCTGTCCGGTGACGACGGTCTGGCTGTGCCGATGATCAGCGTCGGCGCCAGCGGCCTGATCAGCGTCGCCTCCAACGTCGCGCCGCGCGAGGTTGCCGGCATGGTCCGCGCCGCCTGCTCCGGCGACTTCCGTGCCGCTGGCACCGCCCACCGCCGTCTCTATCCGCTCTTCCGGGACCTGTTCATCGACACCAACCCGATCCCGGTGAAGGCCGCCCTCGCCCTCCTCGGCCGTTGCCCCGAAATCTACCGCCTCCCGCTCTGCGAACCCTCGGCCAAGATCCGTGAACAAATCCGCGCCACCCTCACGGCGCTCAAACTGGTGTGACCGCTATGACAACAATCGCCATCCTCGGCGCGGCCGGACGCATGGGTCAGATGCTGATCCGCTGCGCCGCGCGCCTGCCTGAACTGCGCGTGACCGGCGCCTGCGAACGGGCGGGGCATCCCGCGCTCGGCCAAGACGCCGGCCAGATCGCCGGGACCGGCCCGCTCGGCGTCGTCCTCGCCGATGCCTGGCCCGCCGACTCCGACGTCGTGATCGACTTCACCTTTCACACGGCCGTTGCAGCCAATCTGGCCAGCGCCGTCGCCCGTCGCCAAGCCGTGGTGCTCGGCACCACCGGACTCAGCGATGACGATAAACAGCGCGTTGCCGATGCCGCGCAGACTATTCCCATTGTCTTTGCGCCTAACTTCAGCCTGGGCGTCAACCTCCTGCTCGATCTCGTCCGCCGCGCCGCCACCGTGCTCGGCCCCGCCTACGATGCCGAGATTGTGGAGATGCACCACCGGCTGAAAAAGGACGCCCCCAGCGGCACCGCACTCGGCCTCGCCGAGGCCCTGGCGGCGGGGCGCGGCGTGGATCTGAAGGATGTTGCCACCTATGGTCGCGAGGGGATCGTCGGCGAGCGTCCACGCGGCGAGATCGGCATTCACGCCGTCCGCGGCGGCGACGTCATCGGCGACCACACCGTCCTTTTCGCCGCCGACGGCGAACGGGTTGAGCTCACCCACAAGGCCACCTCGCGCGAATCCTTCGCCAACGGCGCGCTGCATGCAGCCCTCTGGCTTCCCGGCAAACCGGCCGGACGTTACTCCATGCGGGATGTCCTGGGCCTGTGAACGCGCGGCCGGGCGTCCGGCAGTCGCCTGCCTTCCTCCATGACCTGTGAATCCATTCTCTCCCTCGGCAGCAACCTGGGCGACCGGCTCGGCTGGTTGGAGACCGCCCGCGCCGCCCTTGCGGCGCTGCCCGGGACGCGCCTGACCGCCTCCTCGCGGGTCTACGAAACCGAGCCGGTGGACGTCCCCGAGGCGTGGCGCGCCCAGAGCTTTCTCAACGCCGTGGTGGTGGTCGAGACCTCCCTCGCGGTGGAGGTTTTCTCGGACGCGATCCATGCGATCGAGGCCACGCTGGGCCGCACCCGCGGCCCCGAGCGTCATGCGCCCCGGACGATTGACATCGACATCCTCTCCTTCGGCGATCTCATCTCAGACCGTCCCGGCCTGCGCCTCCCCCATCCCGGCTGGGCGCGCCGACGCTTCGTTTGCGAGCCTCTTGCCGATGTCCGCCCCGATCTCGTCCTTCCCGGACAGACCCGCCCCGTCTGCGCTATCCTGGCCGCGCTTCCCCCTGAACCCGCCGCCATCCCCGCCGCCCGGCAATGGGAGGGGGAAGAGAAAGCTGAAAACTGAAAAGACTCAAACAACTCAAACAATTATTCGAAGGCTGGACAAGTTCGCGGGAACGTGCAACACTTCTGAAATTCGTTTTGGGAATAAGGAGTCGGGGATGAGAACAGACATGAGGCGGAATTGGGCGATCCTGTGCGCGATCGCGATCCTCGGCACGACGGCGGCGTCGGCGGCGTCGGACTGGGCTCAATTCCGGGGTCCGAACCGGGACGGAAAGGCCGCGGACGGCCCCGCGTTGCTGAAAACCTGGCCGGAGGGCGGGCCGAAGCAACTGTGGGTCAATGACACGCTGGGCGACGGATTTACATCGGCCACGGTGACGGACACCGCCATTTACATCACAGGCATGAAGGGCAAAGAGGGATTCCTCTACGCGCTGGATCTGGATGGCAAGCAGATCTGGGCGGTCTCCTACGGGCGGGACTGGGAAGGCGGCTACCGCGGATCGCGCACGACGCCAACTTTTCGCGCGGGCAAGCTCTACCTCATGAGCGGCTACGGCCGGGCGACCTGTCATGACGCAAAGACCGGCCGGGAGATCTGGGCGGTGGACACGATGGCAAAATTCGGCGCCCGCAACATTCAGTGGGGCATCACCGAGTCGCCGCTCGTGCTCGATGACCGGGTGATCGTCACGCCCGGCGGCCCGAAGGCCGGGATGGTGGCGCTCCATCCCGAGACGGGCGAGACGGTCTGGGTCTGCTCGGAACTCGGCGATTCCTCGGGCTATTGCTCGCCGATCCTCATCGAGCGGGGCGGGCGGAAGATCATCGCGCAGCTCATGAACACGACGTTCGTCGGCATCGAGGCCACCACCGGTAAGCTCCTGTGGCGCGAACCGCGCCAGCCGGCCCCGGCGCACGGCATTCAGGCGGTCTCGCCCGTTTATGCGGACGGCCGGTGCTATGTCACCTCCGGCTATGGCGGCGAGCGTGGCGAGATGTTCCAGTTGAGCGAAGACGGCTCCAGCGCGAAGTCGGTCTGGCGCGAGGCGCAACTCGACTGTCATCATGGCGGACTGGTTCTCCTGAACGGCTTTATTTACGGGGCGGCCGACCGCAACAAACGCAACCAATGGCTGTGCCTGAAGCTGGAGACCGGCGAGGTTGTCGCCAAGACCGGCGCGGTCGGCAAGGGGTCGATCGTGTTTGCCGACGGCCTGCTGTACACGCTGGGTGAGCAGGGAATGATGGGGCTGGTCGATCCCGACACCACTAACTTCCGCATGGTTTCGTCGTTCAAGATTCCTTCTGGCGGCAGCGGGCCCTACTGGGCCCATCCGTCGATCGCAAACGGCCGTCTCTACGTCCGACACGCCTCCCGTCTGTTCGCCTACGACATCCAGGCCCACTAGTCAGTGGACGGTTTTAAGCCGGCGCTGCGGCCCCGATCACCTGTCCGCTCACGGCGCAACGAAGGCTGTTGATGAGCAAGAAAAACACCTCGTTTTCCATCTGGCGGCGCATCGCCACGTTTCTCATGCTGGCGCTGGCTGCGGGCCTGATTGGCGCCAATTGGTTTGTCCATGAGCCGCGCGCATGGCGCGAGAAACAGACGGCCTCGTGGCCCGCGCCCATCGTCCAGACGGTGGAGAACCTGGGCCATGCCTTTGCCGATTACACCGACGCCCTCGGGCTGAGCGGCAGCGATGTGTCGGTGGATCTGCCGGTGTTCACCCCTCCCAACGGCGTCGCCTTCGGCGGCCTTCCCGTGCCGATCCCCGGCGGGGCGGCGCGCACGGATGTCGTGATCCTCCAGAAGCAAACCTTCATGCTCGGCTGGTCGCCATCGCTCCGGCATGCCGTGTGGGCCGCCTACCGCGTATCGCCCACCCAGACGCCGCTGGATCTGATGCGCCCCTCGTCCTTTTCTCAGGACACGGCAGCCCGTAATGCCCCGCGGTCCGCCGATTACGCGCGCAGCGGCTATGACCGCGGCCACCTCGTCCCCAACCATGCCATCGCCTCCCGGTTCGGCAAAAAGGCTCAGGTCGAGACCTTTCTCACATCCAATATTGCCCCACAACGCCCGGCGTTGAACCAAGGACCGTGGGCCGATGTGGAACGGCGCATCGCGGACGATTGGCCCGACCGTTTCGGCGATATCTGGGTGATTGTCGGAACCATCTCCCCTCAGCAACGGCAGACGCTCGCCGCCGGCATCAACATTCCGACCGCCTTCTACCAGATCGTCGTCGCCCGCCACGCCGACCGCGTGCGCGCCTTTGCCGTGGTCATGCCTCAGCGGATCTCCCGCCTCGCCCGTCCGCGGGTCACGCTCGCCACCATCGACGAGATCGAACAGCTCAGCGGGTTTGATTTTCTATCGGCCCTGCCCGACGAGGAAGAGACGGCGCTCGAGGCCGGTCGGCCCACACGCCTCTGGCCTTCCGGGTTCCGCAGCGTCGTCTCGATCATCAGACGGCGTCTCGGCGTGTATTCGAACTGACGTTCAGATCCATTCAATTCGAGCCAGCGGCTGCCCCTTGGAGACGGAGTCCCCGTGTTGGGCGAGGAACGCCACGATCCGGCACGTCTTGGCCGCCTTGATCGGATTCATCAGCTTCATCGCCTCGACAATGCAGACGGGCGCACCGGCCTCGACGACGGCGCCGTCGTCCGCCAGATGGGGCTTGCCCGGCGCAGACGTGCGGTAAAACGTGCCGGTCAGCGGCGCGTTGATCGTCGGCCCGGTCGCGACGGCGGTCGCAGGGGCCGCAGCCGCTGCAGCAGGCGCCGGTGCGGCAGTGACGACGGTGGCGCGTTCTTCAATCACGACTCCCGATCCGACCGCCACGCCGAGATGGCCGAAGAGATTGGCCATCAGCCGTCCGATTTGCGCATGACGGATGGTTTCGCTATCGTGCGCCGCCTGAGACGATACAGCCTGAGCAGCCGCCTCGGCTTTGGGCGCAGTCTTGGCTGTGATCTCGGCATCGGCCGGAGACGGCGGGCGCGACCCCTCGGGGAGGGCGCGCCACTTGAAGTAGCCGAGCGCGACCTCGGGGAAGAGGCAGTAGCTGAGGATGTCCTCTTCGGCCTGAATCAGCTTCGAATCCAGCTCTTTGGCCGCCTGCGGCAGCATCGGAGGCAGGAGGTCGGCCGGGCGGACCGTGACCGGCTTCGCGCCGGCGAGGATGAGTTGGGCCAGTTTGGGTTCGATCGGCGCGGGCGGTTGGCCGTAGAGTCCCCCGACGTAGTCCCGGGTTTCCTGGGTCACCATGCCGTAGCGCTCGCCGCTCAAGACGTTGAGCACGGCCTGAACGCCGACAATCTGGCTGGTGGGGGTAACCAGCGGGGGGTAGCCCATGTCCTGGCGCGTGCGCGGCAATTCCTCCAGCACCTCGGGCAGGCGGTCCAGGGCATCCTGCTGCTGCAATTGCGACCGCAGGTTGGAGATCATGCCACCCGGAACATGGTGCAGCAGCACATCGACATCCACCACTTCGATCGCCGCATGGCTCGGTTCGCGCGCAGGTTTCAATTTCCGGAAATGGGTGTTCTCGCGATCCACGGCCTCGAGGTCCAGGCCCGTCTCATAACCGGCCGACTCGAACACCTCGGCGAGCGTCTCCACCGCCGGCTGAGAGGAAAAGCCCGACATCGTCGCGACGCAGCAGTCCACCGCGCCTGCGCCAGCCCGGACGGCCTCGTAATAGGTCGCCACCGCCATGCCGCTGGTCATGTGCGAATGCACCTGGACCGGCAAGCCAGTCTCCCGGACCAGCGCGCCGATCAACTCGGCCGCAGCGGCGGGCGAGAGGATGCCCGCCATGTCCTTGATGCAGAGCGAATCGATCCCCATAGCCTGCTGGGTTTTGGCGATTGCGACAAAGTTGGCGACGGTGTGCACCGGGCTGACGGTGTAGCAGAGCGTGCCCTGGGCGTGCCCGCCGTTCTTCTTGACCGCAGCGATGGCATGCTCCAGGTTGCGCGTGTCGTTGAGCGCATCAAAGATGCGGAAGATGTCCATGCCGTTGGCGCAGGCGAGGGCAACAAAGCGTTCGAGCACGTCGTCAGCATAATTCCGGTAGCCGAGGATATTCTGGCCCCGGAGGAGCATTTGCAACGGCGTCTTTTTGCAGACCGACTTGATCTGGCGCAGGCGCTCCCAGGGGTTTTCTCTGAGAAACCGGAGGCAGACGTCAAACGTGGCGCCGCCCCAGCATTCGAGGGAGTAATAGCCGGCGCGGTCAATCGTCTCGGCGATCCCCAGGATGTCGTCGGTGCGCATTCGCGTCGCCCACAAGGACTGGTGCGCGTCACGCAGCGTCGTGTCGGTAATTCGCACGCGGGGTTTGACAACGGCCGAGGCTGCCGACTGGGGTTGCGGATGGCGCTTTTTGTGTGCATCATTCATAAACGTGTGTTCTCCACTTCCCCGGACGGCCTTCCGATCTCAAGGGAAAGGTTTAAGTATGCCATGGTTTCTGATTCTTATCAAGAGACAGATCGTGTTTGGACGTAATCAGTTACCATCGGTTCCCAGAGGTACCAGAAGATTGACGGGTTAGGGTCATTGATGATACCTTACCCCGCACAGTCATGAACACAGCCTTTTCAATAGAGACCCTCAAACAACTGACATCCCGATTGTCGGTGCCCCAGCGTTTGGAGATTCAGACGGTTCTGCGCATCCTTCAGGATGTCAATCTGGCAGGCAAGGCGTGTCTCGACATTGGCTTCGGCACGCCGGTTGCGTCGCGGGTGGTGCGGACAGCCGGCGGCTATTGGACGTCCGTCGTGCGTCATGCGGGTGAGGTTGGGACGGCGGCGGCGTTTCTGGACGAAGAGGTCGCGGCGCCCGGTCCGACGGGCGAACTGCCCTTTGAGGACAAGCAATTCGACGTGGTGGTGGTTGGCCATGGTTGTCTGACGGGTGATCCGGCCGCTGACGCCATCGCCCTGCGCGAGTGCCATCGCATCCTGAAGATCGGCGGGTTGATCGTGCTCACCGTCGAATTCAAGAAGCCGATCGGAATCGCCTACCTGCTCAACGGACGCCGGCTGGTGTCGCGCACCGGCGGGTGCTACTCCGAAGGCGCCATGTTTGATTTGATGAAGAGCGGTTTTGACGTGCTTGGCATGCGCCATTTCTGCCGTTTCTGGGTGCAACTGGTGCGGCAGTGGGCCGATCGGCGGCAGCGGCAATACGGCGAACATGACACGCGGCTCTCGCTGACGAGCATCCTCTATCCGCTGGCAGCGGGCTTGGATTTTCCGCTTTTCGGGTTCCGGGGCTATCTGCTCACGGCCTGTGGCCGGCGAAAGGGCTGGCGTCCGCGCGAGAAGCCGACCTTGAGCGATGGACGCAGCATTCAGGAGTGTGTGCTGCATGGCCTTGCGCGCTGAGGCGCGTCCAACGATGGAGCGGAAGATGGGAACAACCCGAGCGGTGCGGGCCGACAGTTGGCCGGACGCATGTGATTATGATGTTCCCGAAGGCACGCTGGAAGTCCGCACCGCTGTTTCCGAGGCGTCCGTGTTGCCGGTCCGCTCCCAGGCGGCGGCCGACCCGTGGGTCGCCCGGTTCCTGGCGCACCTGGCTGCGGAACGGAATCTCTCGGGGCACACGGTGGCGGGCTATCTGCAGGACGTCGGTCAGTTCACGGCATTCGTCTGGCCCGGCGAGGCCGAACTCCCGCCGTACCGCTGGGCATCGCCCGACCGGACGCTGGCACGGCAATTCCTGGTCGCCTTCCATCGCGCGGGATGCGCGCCAGCCACGACCCGGCGCAAGCTCGCCGCGTTGCGGACGTTCTACCGCTTTCTCATACGCGAAGGATTGCTCGGAAAGAATCCCTTCTCCGGCCTGCGCGGTCCGCGGCGGACGCACGGCCTGCCGGTCGTCCTCAACGAAGGCCAGGTCGCGTCGCTCCTGGCCGCGCCGCTGCGAGAACTCGACACGCTGCAGGCCCGCGCGGCCGGAGGGATGCCCCCTGAAGCCGTTTACGCGCGGCTGCGGGACGCCGCGCTGCTGGAGGTTCTCTACAGCACCGGGGGGCGGGTGGCCGAGGTGGCGGAGCTGCGGATCGACCGGGTGGATCTGGCCGGCGGTGTAGCGCGCCTGCACGGAAAAGGGCGCAAGGAACGGCTGAGCGTGCTGGGACGCCCGGCACGCGCCGCGCTGGGCCGCGCGCTGGAATTCGCTGATCGCCTCTGGCCGAACGCGGCTGCCCGTGATGGTGTGCTCTTCCGCAACCTGCAGGGTGGCGTGCTGACGCCCCGATCCATCGAGCGCAACCTGAAGCACTGGCTCGCGGCTGCGGGGCTGCCGCCCGCCATCACCCCGCACAAGCTGCGCCATTCGTTTGCCACGCATTTGCTCAACGCCGGGGCGGACTTGCGCAGCGTCCAGGAGCTGCTGGGGCATGCGAGTCTCTCGACGACGCAGATTTATACCCACGTTTCGATCGAACGATTGAAAGCGGTTTATCGCAAGGCCCATCCACGGGCTTAAACCTTGGGGATAGGGGATGGAACGCACACCCATGCGCTGGTTTATTTACAACCTATTCTTTGCGGTCGGGTACACGGCGATGCTGCCGCACTTCCTGCTGCGGATGCGGCGGCGCGGCGGGTACCGCGCCCGGTGGCGCGACCGCTTTGGCCGTTATGACGACGCGACGCAGCGGCGCCTGCATGCGGCGGACGCGCCTCGGCGCATCTGGATTCATGCCGTGAGCGTGGGCGAGGTCTATGTGGCGGGACAGCTCATGCGCGAGCTGCGACGGCGGGCGCCCACGCTGCGCTTTGTCCTCAGCACCACCAGTTCGACCGGCTGGCGCGAAGCGGAAAAGCAGCTCGCCCCGGATGATGTGCTCATCTACAATCCGCTCGACTTCCCGGGGTGCGTGCGCCGGGCGCTCGACGCCGTCCGCCCCGAACGCTACATCCTGATCGAGTCGGAGATCTGGCCTAACCTGCTCCGCGCCTGCGCCGCGCGCGGCATTCCGGCCTATCTGGTCAACGCCCGCGTCTCCGACCGCTCGGCGCCCGGCTATCGCGCCCTCCGCGTGTGGTTCGGGCCCGTGCTGCGGAGCCTGCGGCTGATCCTGGCGCAATCCGATCTCGACCGGCAGCGACTGCTGGCGGCTGGCGCCGATCCCGAGCGGACACGGGTCGTCGGCAGCGTCAAATTCGACGTGGCCGAACGGAACACGGAAAAGGAGGCCCTGGCGGCTGCGATTCTGGCTCGGGCGGACATGGGCAAAGATCGGGTGGTGCTCGTCGGCGGATCGACCTGGCCGGGCGAGGAGGCCGCGCTGCTGAACCTTTACGCGCGGGCGCGGGCGTCGCAGCCCAACCTGAGGCTGGTGCTGATTCCCCGGCATTTCGAGCGCGCGGAGGCCGTCGTTGCCGAAATCGAGCAGGCCGGGTTTGTCTGCATCCGCCGCAGCCGAACGACGGCTGTGGATCGCCCCCCTGCAGACGGCGCCGCTGTACTGCTCGTCGACACCACGGGCGAGATGATGGGGTTCTACGGCAACGCCGACCTCGCGTTCGTCGGCAAGAGCCTGTGCGCGCACGGCGCGCAAAACATGATCGAGCCGTGTCTGTGCGGCGTGGCGACGGTGGTCGGCCCCTACACCGAGAATTTTAGACCTGTGGTGGCCGA
The DNA here is from genome assembly GCA_016873675.1 of Lentisphaerota bacterium. Taxonomy (NCBI): domain Bacteria; kingdom Pseudomonadati; phylum Lentisphaerota; species Lentisphaerota bacterium. Next base: position 29,679 of record VGWG01000006.1, read on the forward strand.
CCTGCTCGCCGCCGACGCCCTCATCCAAGTTTCCGATGCGGCGGCGCTGGAGCGGGAACTGACCCATCTGGCGCACGATCCCGCTGCGCGCCGGGAACTGGGGCGCCGGGCGGCGGCGGCGGTCAACCGCCGCCGCGGCGTGGTCGGCATCTGCGCCGGGCTGCTGCTTGAACGAGAAAGATGAAAGACATGAGAACTACGCCGCACTGCTCGGCAAACACGCTCACCGGCCGCTCAGGCGACCAAGGCGACGGGACTTTTCGCAACCCCGTGCTCGCTTTTGACTACAGCGATCCCTGTCCGATTCGCGTCGGACAAGACTACTACTTGGCGAGTTCCACCTTCCAGATGTCGCCCGGCGTGCCGATCCTCCATTCGCGAGACCTCGTGAATTGGACGACCATCGGCGCGGCAATTCCCGACCTCTCGGTGCTGGCGCCGGAATTCAACTGGGATCGCATGGACCGCTATGGCGGCGGCGTCTATGCTCCAAGCCTGCGCTACCATGACGGCCTGTTCTGGATCTTTGTGAATTGCTACACCGGCGAGGGATTCTATGTCTGCACGGCAACGAACCCGGCAGGGCCCTGGCAGGTGCGGCAGATTCAGGATAAGAACGGCCAGCCGCTGCGCACCACGGCCTGGACCGACCCGTGTCCGTTCTGGGACGACAACGGAAAAGCCTATCTGATCGCCAGTCGGCCGGGCAGTCACTGGTTTAGCTACCTCTTTGAAATGACCCCCGACGGTTCCCGCCTACTGGACGCCGACGTGGACCACATGAACGCCAGCGAGGGGCCGTATGCCTATCCCAACGGCGGCACGATGGTCGTGCCGTTCCACTCAGCCGAGGGGAACAAGATTTTCACCCGCAACGGCTATTACTACTTGGTCCACATCGAGTTCTTGAATAAAGGGCAGGGCCGCGGAACCTATATCTTCCGGTCCAGGCACATCTACGGCGTCAAACCCGACGGCACGCCTGGAAAGCCGGGCGATCCGGGCAAATACGAGGTCTTCACGTTCGGTCCCGTCAGCGACGAAGCCTACGCACAGAATCTGGAACTGCCCGGGCAAGGCGGCTTTGTGGATACCCCGGACGGACGCTGGTTCTGGATCGGCCAGTTCAATCGCCGAGCCTCCGACGGCCGCCTTCCTCAGTTACTTCCCGTGACGTGGATCGACGACTGGCCTGTTCCCGGCGTGGATGTGCAGGATGGGCATGGCCGGATGGCGTGGCAATTACCCAAGCCGATTGCGGGGTATCCGGCCTGCACACCGCAAGGAAGCGATGACTTCACGCAGCCGGTGCTGAATCCCCGCTGGCATTGGAACCACCAGCCACGCGCGGATACGTGGTCGCTGACCGAGCGCCCGGGCTTTCTCCGCCTGCACGCCATCCCGCAGCTTGAACCCGGCAAGTTCTTTAAGACACGCAACGTGATCTGCCAGCGCCATACCCGCCGCGACCTGACGCAGGTTACGGTCAAGCTGGAGATGGCCGGTATGACCGACGGGCAGGAGGCGGGGCTGGTGCACTTCGGCCCGGGCAACACCTCGGCGTCCATCGCCGTGCGCAAGACCGGCACCTCGCTGGCCATTCGCTTCAATAAGGCCGACACGCCCACGGATGGTCCTGCCCTTCCGGCAGGCACACCCGCCCTCTGGCTGCGATCGGTGGCGGGCTTTGATGACCAGTGCGTCTTCTCGTTCAGCACCGATGGCCAGACGTTCTCCCCGCTCGGCGACGCCTACACCCTCGTCGGTGGCGGGTGGCGCGGTGACATCGTGGGTCTTTACACCTTCAACAATCAGGCCGAAGAGGGTTATATCGACGTCGATTCGTTCGATTATCGGTTCTGAACGCCCGCCGCTGATCCTCTGAAAAGGGAGCTCGCATGCGAAGAAATCCATCCACTCCTGCTGGCGCGATTCATCGCTTGCACCTGAACAGTCGGGTGCTGGAGGACAATCGCCTCGGCGATCCGACCGTCCGCGAGATCGACGTCTACACCCCCCCTAGACATGACGGCCGTGGTCTGCCGCTGCTCGTCAACGTCGTCGGCTATACCTCCGGAGGCCCGGCGGAAGCGAGCTGGAAGAACTTTGGCGAGAACGTGCCGGAACGGCTTGATCACCTGATCGCCACCGGCGCGATGGCGCCGTGCGTGGTTGCGTTTCCCGACTGCTTTACCCGCCTGGGCGGCAACCAGTATGTGAACTCGGTTGCGATGGGGCGCTGGGACGATTTCCTGTTGCTCGAAGCGATCCCCTTTGTCGAACGGCAGTTCGGCTGCGGCGGCGCGGGCAAGCGCGGGATCTTCGGTCATTCCAGCGGCGGTTACGGCGCGATCGTGCATGCCCTGCTGCACCCCGATTTCTGGAGCGCGGCTGCGGTGCATTCCGGCGATATGGGATTCGAGCTGCTCTACCGGCACGAATTTGCGGCGGTGCTGCGCGAGCTGTCCCCGACCGGCTTCGAGTTCGGCAAATGGGTGGATGCGTTCTGGGACGCGAAGAAGGTCAAGGGCTCCGACATCAACGTCATGATGATCCTGGCGCAGGCCGCGAGTTTCGATCCCGACCTCTCGGCGCCTTATGGCATCCGCCTGCCCGTAACGCACGACACCTGCGAACTCATTCCTGAGCGCTGGAATAACTGGCTGCAGTGGGACCCGCTGTCGCTGGTCGAGAAGCACGGTTCCGGCCTGAAGCGGCTGCGGGCGCTCTACATCGACTGCGGCGATAGCGATCAATACAATCTGGTTTATGGCGCGCGGCGCCTGCACCGCCGATTGGAATCGCTCGGCGTGCCGCATCGCTATGAGGAATTTCCCGATGACCATTCATCGGTCGATTACCGGCTGGACGTCAGCCTGCCGGTGGTGGTCAACGCGCTGAGTGTGTGACCCTGAAAAAAGGAGGTGGCCGATGTCCTCGTTACCCATCAATCATGTGTCTGATGCAGTTCCTGTGCGGCTGAAATCGGCCCCCCCGCGACGGCACCGACTGATCGTAGCCGGGGCGATTGGGCTGGCGGGTCTCCTTTCGGGATGCGCCAGCACGAAGCAGGCCCCGTTGCCAACGGTGCCCGCAGTGGATCTGGCCCGGTATGCCGGCGTGTGGTACGAAATCGCGCGAACGCCCAACTGGTTTGAGGCGAAATGCGCTGGCGGTGTGCAGGCGCATTATACACTCGATGGCGACCGGGTGCGGGTGCGAAACCGATGCCTGACGTGCGACGGAAAGGTCACCGAGGCCCGTGGTGTCGCCCGAGCCGTTCCGGGAAGCGGCAACGCAAAATTGCGCGTCAGCTTTTTCTGGCCGTTCTACGGCGATTATTGGATTCTCGCGCTGGACCCCGACTACCAGTGGGCACTCGTCGGCGAACCCTCGCAGCGCTATGCCTGGATTCTCGCGCGCACCCCCGCGCTCGATGCGGCGGTGCTGGAGGAGACGCTCGCGCGCGCCGCCGCGCTGGGCTTTGACCGTGAGGCGTTTCTATTCACGCGGCAACCGTGATTACCGGACCGCATGGTACGCGCGGTCCCAGTCTTTGAGGACCGGATCAAAGCCGATGCGGGCGAGCGCTGCGCGGACCTCGGCGAGCGGACGGTGGTCGGCGACGTCGAACTGCGGTTCAGCGTCGGTCTTTTCCGAATACCCCCCCGGCGAGGTGCAGGCGCCCGCCGAGAGCTTGGTGGCGCAGATGCGGGCGAGCTGCTCGCGCAGACCCGCGGGTTCGCGGGTGGAGAGGGTCATCCCCACATCGGGAAGCTGGATGCGCAGCGCGGTCATGAGCTGCACCAGGTCGGCATCGCCGACGGGGCAGGGTGGGGGCATGCAACCGTGCGCCGGGCGCATCCGCGGAAACGAAATTGCCACATTGCTGCGCCAACACGTCCGCTGGAGGTGGTCGGCGTGGAGACCGGTGTAGAAGGCTTCGGTTCGCCAGTCGTGGAGGCCAAGAAGGGTTCCGATACCGAGAAAGGTAAGCCCCGCCGCAGCGGCGCGTTCAGGGGTGGCCAGGCGATCCGCATAATCGGCCTTGGGGCCGGCTGGATGCAGCGCGCGGTAACGCGCGGGGTCGTAGGTCTCCTGAAACATCGTGATGCCGTCGCAGCCGGCCGTGACGAGTCCGGCGTATTCCTCGCGCGAGAGGCCGTAGATTTCGGCCTGAATCGAGGCGAATCGGCCGGCGATGCGCGGAATGAGCGCCTCAAAATAGGCGGGAGGCGTGTGCATCCGGTCATCCCCCGCGACGAGCAGGAGGTGCGCGAACCCCTGCCGCGCCAGCCAGTCGGCCTCGGCCTCGGCCTCGTCAAGGGAAAGGGCGCGGCGGGCGACAGCGGCCCTGCGGTTGAACCCGCAATAGACGCAGGCGTTGCAGCAGTAGTTGGAGACATACAGCGGCGCGAAGAACTGCATGGTCCAGCCGAAGCGGCGGCGGGTGACGGCCGATGCGGCCTGCGCCTGCGCCTCCAGTTCGGGCCGCGCCGCCGGGGCGAGCAGCGCCGCCAGGCGCCGCGGCTCGAAGCGCCCCGCCTCGGCCCGCGCGCGGCGCGCCTCGTCCGCGGTGGCCGCGGCGATCAGCGCCGCGACGCGCTCCGGCGGCCATTCGGCCAGCACGTTCTGGAACGGGGTGTCCATGCTCAGGCGGAGAGAAACCCGGTGAGGGGGCTGCTGGCCGAAGCCTCCGCGGACGCGGCCCGGGGGCCCGCGTCGACGCCCATCTCGGCGGCCCTGACCGCGCCGGCGAAGGCACAGGCCATCGCGACCGGATCGGCGGCGGTGGCGATCGCCGTGTTGATGAGGACGGCCGAAGCGCCCAGTTCGATCGCTTCGGCGGCGTGCGAGGGCAGGCCGAGACCGGCGTCCACAATCACCGGCACGCGCGCCTGCGACACGATGATCTCGATCATGTCGCGGGTGCGGATGCCGCGGTTGGTGCCGATCGGCGAGCCGAGCGGCATCACCGCCGCCGCGCCGGCTTCCTCCAGCCGCTTGGCCAGAACCGGATCGGCGTTCATGTAGGGCAGCACGACAAAACCCTCCCGAGCCAGGATCTCGGTGGCCCGGAGGGTCTCGACCGGGTCGGGCAGCAAGTGGTGCAGGTCAGGGGTCAACTCCAGCTTGACCCAGTCAAACCCGCCCGCCGCGCGGGCGAGGCGGGCGATGCGGATCGCCTCTTCGGCTGTGCGCGCGCCGCTGGTGTTGGGGACGATCACCACCCGGCTGCGGTCCAGGCGGGTCAGAATGGGGTCGTCCGCAGGCGCGGCGTCGAGGTTCACCCGGCGCAGCGCCACGGTCACCAATTCCGAGCCCGAAGCTTCCATCGCCCGGACCATGACGTCGTGCGAGCCGAACTTGCCGGTCCCGATAAAGAGGCGCGATCGGAAGGTCCGGCCCGCGATGATCAACGGCAGCATGGCTCACCCTCCCCCGACAAAATGAATGATCTCGATCCGCGCGCCCGGCCGCACCGGCGTCGCCGCCAACTGGTCGCAGCGCACGATCGCGCCGTCGCACTCGACGGCGACGTTGCGCGCCTCGACGCCCAGGCCTTCCAGCAGAGCTGCCAGGCTCGACGGCGAGCCGACGTCCCGTTCCTGTCCATTGATAGTCACATTCATAGGGGGAGTATTGTGAACCCTGGCCGGATTTTTATAAAGCGAATTCTGCGCCAACCGCAAACCCGTACTTGCGCAGAACGCCGGAATGGGCGATACTAGTGCCCCCTTTTGAAAGACCCCTGGAGACTTGTAAGATGCGTAAGACGATTGTCGCCGGCAACTGGAAGATGAACAAAACCGCCGCCGAGGCCAAGGCCCTGATCGCCGACATCCGCCGCGAGACGGCGGACGGCGCGGGCGCCGTCGAGGTGGTGGTGTGCCCGCCGTTCACAGCCCTGGCAAGCGCCGCCGCCGCGCTGGCCGGGTCGTCCATCGCCCTCGGCGCGCAGAACATGCACGCCGAGACCTCGGGCGCCTTCACCGGCGAGGTCTCGGCCGCGATGCTCGTCGAGCTGGGTGTCACCTACGTCATCCTCGGCCACAGCGAGCGCCGGACGCTCCTGGGCGAGACCGACGCCATCGTGCAGAAGAAGGTGCGCGCCGCCATCCGCGCCGGACTCATTCCCATCGTCTGCGTGGGCGAGACGCTCGACGAGCGCGAGGCCGGCCGGATGGTCGAGGTGGTCTCGACGCAGGTACGCGGCAGCCTCGCGGGCGTCACGGGCGACGAGATGAAGGCGGGCAAGTTGGTCATCGCCTACGAACCGGTGTGGGCCATCGGCACCGGCCGGACCGCCAGCAAGGAGCAGGCGCAGGAGGCTCATGCGCTGATCCGGCGGATCTTGGCGGAGCTGACCTGCGGCACGGCCGCGACGGCCGTCCGCATCCAATACGGCGGCAGCATGAAACCCGATAACGCAGCCGAATTGCTCGCCATGCCTGACATCGACGGCGGCCTGATCGGCGGCGCCGCGCTCAAGGCCGATTCGTTCGCGGCGATCATCAAGGCGGGTTCTTAATCACAAACGAAAGGGCGGGACGATGAACATTCTTTATTATGTGTTGTGCGTGGTCGAGGTCTTGGTCTGCCTGCTGTTGATCGGGGTCATCCTGTTGCAACGAAGCAAGGACGGCGGCGCGGCGGGCCTGAGCATGGGCGGGGGCATGGGCGAAGCCATCTTCGGCGCGCAAATGGGCAACGTGCTCACCCGTGTCACCGTGATCCTGGGGTTCATCTTCCTGACCAACACGCTCGTGCTGGCGGTCCTCTCGGCCCGCAAGGACAGCCGTTCACTGATGGATGGCGCCGTGCGGCAGCCACCGCCCGCAGCCACCCTGCCCTCTGATTTCACCGGCGCGGCGAGTCCCGAGGCCATGCCTGTCGAGATTCCGGACGTGACGCCGTCTCCCGCCGTCCCAACACCTCCTGCGGAGTGAGCCGTCATGAGCTTGAACCTCGTGGAGCGGATCGATGACCGGGTGGCGCTGCGGTACGCGCTCGTCAGCGTTTCGGACAAGACCGGTCTGGACACGTTCATCCCGGCCTTGCTGCGCGCCGCGCCCGGCATCCGGCTCTATTCGACCGGCGGCACCTACACCGCGCTGCGCGCGCTGCTGGGTGCCCAGGCCGATGGCACGCTCACCCAGGTCTCCGATTACACCGGCCAGCCCGAAATGCAGGGCGGGCTGGTGAAGACGCTCGACTTCAAGATCTATCTCGGGCTCCTGAGCGAAACCTACAACCCCGCCCATCAGGCCGACCTGAGCCGGACCGGCGCGGTGGCCTTCGACCTGGTCGTGGTCAATCTCTACCCCTTCCGCCAGGCGGTCGCGCGGCCCGACGCCACCCCCGAATCCGCCCGGACCCACATTGACATCGGCGGGCCCTGCATGGTCCGGGCTTCCGCCAAGAACTACCTGCGTGTCGCCGCAGTGACCGATCCGGCCGACTATCCCGCCCTCGCCGCCGAGCTGGCCGCCCACGGCGGCACCCTCGGACTCGCCACCCGCGCCCGGCTGATGCGCAAGGCGTTCCGCCATACCGCCGACTACGACGCCGCCATCGCCGCGTTCTTCGCCGGCACCGATGACGGCGCCATACGGCGCGCCTATTCCCTGGCGTGAGCGGAGGCGGCGATGACCCCCTGGACCACCATTCTGACCGACCTGATCCGGCGCACCTCGTGCGACCTGCCCGAGGATGTCGAGCGGAGCCTCCGCACCGGCCGCGCCCGCGAGGCGTCCGGCAGCCGCGCCGCCGCCATCCTCGACACGATCCTCGAAAACACCGCGCTCGCCCGCGCCCAGGCGACCCCGATCTGCCAGGACACCGGCACGCTGACGTTCTTCTTCGATCTGCCCGACGACGGTTCCACGCGCCCCCCGGCGCTGGAGGAAGCCGCCCGCGAGGCGGTGCGCGAGGCGACGCGCCAGGGCTGGCTGCGCCGCAACACGATCGAGACGATCGGCGGCGGCTCGATTGACGACAATGTCGCCGCGGGCTCCCCGGTCTGCCATTTTGAGTTCGGGGCGCACCCGTGGTCCGAGGTCTCGCTGATGCAGAAGGGCGGCGGCTGCGAAAACATGAGCTCCCAGTACAGCCTCCCCGACGAGGCGCTGGGGGCGGGACGCACGCTCGACGGGGTGCGGAAATGCGTCCTGCATGCCGTCTGGAACGCACAGGGACAGGGCTGCGCGCCGGGCATCCTGGGCGTGTGCGTGGGGGCCGATCGCGCCGGCGGATTCCTAGAAGCCAAGCGGCAATTGCTCCGCCCCCTGGAGGATTGCGCCCCCGATCCCCGGCTGGCGGATCTGGAGCGGCGGATCCTGGACGAGGCCAACACCCTGGGGATCGGGCCGATGGGCATGGGTGGAAAGACCACGCTGCTGGCGGTCAAGCTGGCGGCGCAGACCCGCCTCCCGGCCTCCTATTTTGTCACGGTCGCCTACATGTGCTGGGCCTGCCGCCGCCGGACCGTGCGGGTGGCGGCCGACGGCCGGGCCTGCTGATCGCCGGGGCGCGTAACCCAGCAAGGGAAGGGCCTTGCGTCCACCCCATGTCATCCCGCCGAACGAATCGCGGCTGGAGGCTAATTGCTGGCGCGGTCTGGGGGGCTGACCGATTCAGCCGAAATGGCGGCTTTTCCGCAAGGTCAATGACGGGGGGTTAAGCGAAGGGTGTCCCCAGCCCGGCCGGCAATCGGTCTCATTTCGCCGGATCAAATCCAAGCAGATGAATGCCGTTGAAATAGAAAATGATCATCGAGGCGACTGCCGAGTAGAGGACGGCGCACCCGACTACGATGATAGTCCTCTTGTACCAGACTGAATCCTTCTGGGGGCAAAAGACCACCTCAAAAGCACGCATGAAGATGTAGGCGCTAATGGCAAACAGTGGATATCCCATTTTGTTCTCTCCTTTCTTAAGTTGGCGAACAAGCGGTACGGCGTGTGTGATGGTGTCCATATGGCGAGCTACTTCCTTCAAGTGTTCTCGACCAGGTAACACGCTGTCCAATGTCTAAAGTTCCTGTCGCAGAACGACACCATTATGACTGCCTCGCAAATTACGTCAAGCAGCGCTTGGATTTGTGCGGTCCTTTAGGGACATAGAAACTGAGGCACGTGACTTGCCGGGGCTGCGTGACTTGCCGGGGCTGATGTCGGCATCAGTCCAGCACACGCGCCTGCCCCAACGCGCCCCTCCCACGCCTCGAGCCTCAGCCATCTACACACTCAACCTTTCCGCGTCCAGCGTGTTGCGCACTGACACAGTTTCTCTACTGGCACAGATTCTCAGTCCCCGCATCCCCCCAGATTCTCTGTCCCCGCATCCCGCACATTCCCTGTTGCATTGGCGCGGCCGAACGCGTTACGATTCAAGCTGTCGAGCGGGGTTTGGGCGATCCAATCCGCCTCTTTCCAAAGGCATTCCATCTCCCGCCAACGGAGGCTGCGCCATGGGACGATTCATTATCGGCATCTACAACTACTGCGACTACTGGTGCGAACGCTGCGCCTTCACCCGCCGCTGCCGCAATTACAATGGCGGCTCCGCCGCCCGACGGCTGAAGGCGGCGGCGCGCGATGAGGATCGCGACGCGGTGAACGCGTCGTTCTGGAACGATCTCGCCGAACGCCTGCGCGACGCGACGATCTTCGGCAGTATGGCGGACGACGCCGGATGCGAGGCGGACGACGCTGACGTCTGGGGCGACAGCGTTTGGGCCGACGAAGGTGGCGGCGCAGAGACCGACAGCCGGATCGACGCGGCAATGGATGCGAGGGATCGGGCGGTCAAAGCCCACCCCCTGACTCATCTGTCCCGTGACTACATGATGCGCGCGGGCCAATGGCTGAAGGACGCCGACGCCGACCTGAAGGGGCTGGCGGCGGAATGGCTGGCGCAGGCGGGCTCGCGCTACGACGACACCGATTACGAGGAGGCGGCCCACGAGGTCGGCGACCTGGTCGAGGTGGTCAACTGGTACCATACGCTCATTCCGCCCAAGCTGGCGCGCGCCCTCGGTAACCTGGCGGAGCCGGTTCTCGGCGACGGCGAATACGCGCGCATCATCCGCGAATCGCGCCTCTCCGACGCCAACGGCTCGGGGAAGGTCGCGCTGATCGCGGTCGAGCGTTCCATCGCCGCCTGGCTGCGGCTGCGCGAGCTCTTGCCGCGGCAGGAGGACGCGATTCTCGCCCTGCTGGTCCTGCTGGGACGCCTGCAGCGCGGCATCCGGACCGCCATCCCCGGCGCAGAAGCCTTCAAACGCCCCGGCTTCGACCCCGGTTCGACGTGCTTCGCGGATGACGAATCCAATTGACGACCGGGAGGATGGGACAACACATGCCGCGGCCGCAGTGTCAGCCAACGATCCGCCGCACCTCTCTCTTTCCCTCCACCCGGTCCAGCCCCGCCTTCTGGGATCGCTGGTAGAAACAGTTCCCGAGTCCTGAATATTTGAAAGCAGTAGGCCGCTCGCCATTCAGGCCCGTCCCTCGTGGCTCGCGCTCACACGTCGAAAAACATCTCCATGGTCTGCTCCTGCTCCAACCAGCCATGGGCGAGGGTGTGGCGCAGGCGGTCCGCATACGGAAAATCGGGATGGTTGTCGAGGAAGCGCTCGGCGCGTCGGCGCTGGGCGTCGTCAAGCGGCAGCCGCGCGCGCGCCAGCGTTTCCGCGTCCGGCGGCATGTAGAGGCGGGTCGGCAGTACGCGGGCGATCTGTTCGGCGATGCGCAGGCCGTCGAGGTCGCTATCGCCCCAGTGCACCGCCGTCACACCCTCTTGCGCGAACCGGCGTAACAGCGTCCGCACGGCCGCGTTCGGGTACCCCTCGGTGTAGAGGCCGGGGCGCAGCCGCTCGACCAGCCGCAAATACGGCGCCGCGTTTTCGCTGGTGGTGAGGCATGGGCAGGGCGCCTCCAAACGCACGGCGGTCAGACCCCGCACCGCCTCGCACGAAAGCAGCGCCGCCTCGCCCCTGCTCCACAGGCAATGCGGCCAGTCGAGCCACTCGCCCGCCCGCGTGCGGTAGGAGAAGGGCGCGAAAACCACAACATGCGCCGTGTAGGGGTTCTCAATGACGCCGGCGGCGGCGAGGAGCGTCTCCGGCGGATCGTCCGGATTGCCCGCCTGCACCCGGATCAGGTGCTCCAACTGCTGACGTCGCGCGCCAGCGCGCAGGGCCTTGCTGTCGTTGAAACAGGTCGCGCCCAGCTCGGAGAGGGTGATGCCGGTCGGTGCGGCGCGCAAGGCGGCGAGCGCGTCAAAGAGCCGGACCAGATCGTCCGATGCCGTGGGGCAGCTTCTGAAGAAACGGAGGATTGACTCGGAATCCCGCAGCGTGTCAATGCAAGCGCATGCATCCGGGTGTAGCAGCTTGAGCCGTTGCAGTGTGCGCACCACAAGCGCGTCACTGGTGTTTGACGGCTTTGCCGCCTGGGCCGCCACGCCCAGCAGCTCAACCAGCGGCTGCCAGCGGACGGGGTTACGCAGGCCGTCCTCAAGCCGCGCTTTCAGGCGGCCCGCCTCCTCGCGGCAGCCGGGAAAGATCTCCTCCAGCGCGCGGCGCACCGCCTTCTCCTGCGGCACCTCGCCGAGGGTGAGCGTGGCGGGCAGCGCCTCACCGGCGGCCGCCCGCCTCACCGCGCGCAGCAGCCATGGCCTCAAACCGGGGCAGCGTTCCAGCCGATCTTGCCAAAACTCCTTGGTCATCCAACACCCGTGGGTTCGTCCTCATCGTTCACTCTGCATCCAAACCGATCACGGATCGCCGATTACTGGCCATCTCCGCTCTCACAACTCCTCGCCGAAGGCGACCGGTCGTGGCTCGTTCTGCGCCGGGTTGAGCAGGTCGAGCTGCCGCGGTCCGGCGCTCCAGTGATAGGGGTAGAGGTGGACATTGTACTGGCTGTCCTTGACCACCAAAATCGAGGTGGAGAAGGGAATCTCCCGCTTGACGCCGTCCTGGTCGGGCGAAGCGACGAAGAGCTGGAGGTCGAGGTCGCTGGCGAAGCCGAGCAACTGGTCGCGCCGACCGGCGTCGATGCCGTAGAATGCCTCGTCAAAAATCAGCACGGGGAGGCGGATCTTCTCCTTGTCGAAGAGGAAGTGCGCGATGGTGAGGATCAGCAGGTAGTTGGGGACGGCCTGTTCGCCGCCCGAGCCGATGCTCTTGACCTTGCGGTCCATGACGATGCCGTCCAAATCGGTGGTCAGCACCTTCAGCTCGTAGCGGAACCAGTTGCGGTAATCGAGGATCGGCGGCACTTCGCCGACCTCGGCGCTCATGATCTCCGCGGCGTGATCTTCGATGAAGGCGCGCAGCTCGGGCTCGGTCTTCTCGGGGTCGAGCGCGCGGTAGCCGCTGACGAGATCGTAGAGGCGCTTGCACGACTCCTGCGGCGTGATCGAGAAGGCGTAGCGGTTGTTGCCGAACGACCGCTGCTTCAGCAGGTGTCCGATGCGGCGCGCCATCTCAGTGAGACGGCGCACGCTGGTCTGCAGTTCGCTCACCAGTTTGTCCATGACCAATTGGCGGAAGAGCTTGAGCGTCTGCTCGTTGATCAGCTCCTCCTGTTCGCGCAGCTCGTGGAGCGTGCCTTGCCGCACCTCCTCCAGTGTGCGGCCGCGGCGATCGGTGAGCGCGTTCCCCGGTTGGTCATAGACGAAGCCGAAGGCGATCCCTTCGGGCAGCACCACCTTGCCGCGGATTTGCTCGGCCGTCACGGCGGCGGTCTCGCTGGCCGCGGCGGCGCGCGCGGTGAGCGCGCTGCGGCTGTCGGCGTCGGCGCCGCAGCGCGCGCGCGCGAACGCGTCGAGCGGCCCGTCGGGCACCACCAGCGCGAGCAACCGCTCCTGGACGGCGTCGCGCTCGGCGCGCGTGGCGGCGAGGTCTCTCAGCTTCTCTTCGCAGAAGGTTTTCAACCCCTTCACCCGCTGGTCGACGCGTCCGCATTCGAGTATGTTTTCGCGATGATCCGCTTTGAGCCGCTGCCACTTGCGCTCCACCTCGCGGAGCCGTTCCTCGATGCCTTCGAGGCCCTCCTTCTTCAAGGCGACAAGGAGGTCGGCATGGAGGTCCTGCCGGGTCTGGAGTTCCTCCTCGCACGCCTGGCAGGTCTCGCGCGAGTTGATCGTGTCGCTCTGGGCCAGGGTCAGCCGGGTGACCCCCTGCAGCACCGCGTCGCGCTGACGCGGCACGTCTTCGCCGATCTCGTTGAGCAGCGTCCGGAAGAGGGCCAGTTGGTCGCGGCGGCCGCTCAGATCGGCGTGCTGGGCCGCCGTCTCCTTGCGATCCTTTTCGCACGCGACGCGTTTCTTCTCCAGCTCCCGCACCTCGCGCTCAAGCTCGCGGCGGCGGACCTCCTCGCCGATCAGCCGCGGCGGCGTCTCGGCGAGCGCCTGTTCACGCAGACGGAAATGGAGGATGTCGCGGTCGAGGAACTTCTCGGTGTGCGGACCGTGCCTGGCGGCGAGCTGGTGCTGGAGCACGGTCAAGGCGGCGGGGTCAGAGGCGCGCAGGTCGAAGAAGCGCTTGAGCCACTCCGCGAATGCGGCGGGCAACGGCTCGGTGTCGTCGCCGACCACTGCCAGGCTCTGTTCGGGGAAGTCGCGGAAGAGGAGTCCTCGCAAGTCGGCGGCGCTGGCGGCATCGGTCACCCAGGTCGCCAGCACGGCGTCGCCGATAAGCTGTTCGAGGGCGGCGAGCTCGCGGGTCGATGTCCCGGCTGCGGGCACGAGCCCGGCGTAGAGCGGCTGGGCGCGCAGCAGCCCTTGCCGGATCGCCTGCCAGGCTTGTGCGAAGCCTTTGACGGCGGGGACGGCCTCGCCGCGGCTCCGCTTTTCGGCTATTTCGGCCACGAGTTCGGCGAGGCGCTTATCGAGCCGTTCGAGGGCCGCTTCCGCGGCCTGGAGCTGGCGGTCGAGTCCTTGCGCGGCGGCATCCGCGGCGGTGCGGGTGTCGGCCAGGGGCAGCATGGCGAGGTCGGCTTCGGGATCTTCATTTTTGGGCGCGTCCGCGAGCACGCCCGCGAGCTGCGCGGTGGGGAACGGCATGGCGCGGCCCAGTTTGTGCAGCGTGCGGCTGAACGCCTGCACCTGCTTGCGCAGGGCTTCGCGGAGACGGGTCACGGCCTCGGTCGCCTCGCTCTGCCGGGTTTGGCAGACGACCAGTCTCTTCAGGGCCTGGTTGTTGCGGAGCTTGGCCTCGTCCACCCTCAGGCGCGCCTCGCGCTCCTTGGAGACCAGCCCCTGCGCGTCCTGGCGCTGCAGCTCCTGGAGGCGCAGGCCGGTCGTCTCGACGAGAGTGTCGAGGCGCTGCTGCTGTTCGCGCAGGTCGGCGAGGCGGCGCTCCTCGGCGAGGCGCTGCTCGTCGCAGCGGTCGTAGGCATCCTGAAACTCGCGGCCGGCGAGGTGGCGCTCCTGCCAGAGGCTGGCGGCATGGTCGATGCGGGCGTTGGCGACCTGCTCGCGAAGGACCGCGAGATCCTCGGCGAAGCGGTGCTTGGCGCGCAGCTTGTCGAGATCCTGCTTGCTCTCCTCCAGCGATTTCAGATTGGCGATGACCTCCTCAAAAACCTCGTGCGGCGGCTCCTGCAGCAGTTGGCGGAAGAGCTGGTGGTAGTCGCTGGTGTGCGAGGCGATCTCGCGGTAGGCCTTGCCCGTGGCCAGGAAGCGGCAGATGTCCTCGAACGTCTCAGCATCGGAGAAGAATCGGCTGGCCATCTCGTCGGCATAGGCGCCGATCTGGCCGTAATAGCCGGTGCCGCCCAGGGCGGCCTTGAGCTCGGCCTTGGTGGAGGGGCGGCGGCGTTCCCCATCGTTCTGAACCAGGGGCAGCGTGTCGAGTGGACACTCCTTGATCGCGCCCCAGCGTTCGACGTCCTCGTCCATGCTGCGCGTGCTGACGCCGATGGCGGCGGTGACGGGCCGGCCGTTGCGCCCGGCGATCTCGACCGCGGCGTAGGTGGTGCCGCCGTTGGGGTTGAGCGGGCCGTTGGCCTCGATATTGTAGCGCATCACCACGCCCTGCATACGGCGGCCGCCTGCGTGCCTGGCACCCGCCACGCGCGCGGCGGAGTTGAACTCCATCGAGCGGCCGGCGGTGAGCACGTAGTGGACCGCGTCCAACACGGTGGTCTTGCCCGAGCCGTTGTCGCCGAGCATGAAGAGGTGGCCGCCCGAGGGGATGTCGATGGTCTCGTCCACGAAGTTGTGGAAGTTGACGAGACGGAGCTTGGTGATGCGGTAGAAGTCCATGGCAAAGCGGCTCAGGGTGCGGGTGGCTGGGGTGCGGGCGTTTCGTCGAGCGGGCGCGAGATCCGCTGGACGCTGTAGTGCCAGAGCGCGGGCAGGCACTCGTAGATGGTATCGTCGGGCGCGACCTTCTCATCGTCCGGCGGATCGAGCTTCAGCAGGAAGCGGTACTTCTCGAGCTGCGGCATGACCGGGCGGAGGATCTTGCGAACGTCCTCCTCGGCGTAGCCGTCGGGTTGCTCCGGGAAGAGTTCGAGGAAGCGATCGCGCGTGAAGAGGAGCAGGTCGCCAAAGCGGAAGCGGATGTTGTCGGGTTCCTCGATGCTGGCCGACTCCTCCTCCAGCTTGTGTTCGAAGAATTCGAGCAGAAGCATGAAGGCCAGGCACTCGTCGCGCCTGGTGAAATTGAACAAGTCGCGGTTGCCGGGGGTGATCCGATCATTGTACCAGGTCTCCTTGTAGAGCCGGGCGCATTTGGGATCGGCCACGAGTTGCCAGCCGAAGGACTCCTCGAAGAAGGAGGCGAACTCGCGCTGGTGGCGGCGCAGGAAGTGGTAGTGCTCCTCGTGGTCGCTCTTGTAGAAATAGGGGGCTTCAAGCAGGATGTTCAACACAGCCTGCACGCGGGGTTTCTGCTTTTGGAGAAGGTCGTCAAGGGCGCTCATGGGTGTGGCGGGGGTTGGGGCGCGGCGGGACGCAGCCGCAGCCGTTGGTCGAGGAAGGCGAGAGTGTGGCGATCGGCTTCGACGCGCACGGGGGCGGCGGTGGATTCCAAGGCGAATCCGAGCTTGGCGAGGCGCGCGCCGTTGCCGAGCAGACCGTTGCGGGCGAGTTCCAGCAGGCGGGGAAAATCCTCGAACGCGACGAAGGCGCCCTGTGAGACGAGTCGGGTTGCGTCCGCCGCGGGGAGCAGGCCGCGCTGGGCCAGCCACGTCTTGAGAGCCTCCAAGCGGGCCTCTTCGAGCGACTGGACGGGCGCTTCTGCGGCACGGGGCTTGGCGTCGAGCCACTGCACCGTCTCGGCACGCACGCGGTGGCGCTCCCAGTGCGGCTGGGGCGGCAGGGCCTTTTCGTTTTCATCCCAGAAGTGCATGTCGCCGACCAGACGGGCTGGCGCGAGCAGGCGGCGCAGGAAGGCCGCGGGAACGACCGTAGCGGGAAGCGCGGCCATTTCCGAGACGCGCGCGCGCAGGTCTTCGAGACGGTGGCTGCGGCGCTCGAGTTCGCGCAGGTGGGTGAAGAGCTTGCGCCAGACGTGGAGCGCGGCGGTGTTGACGCGGCCGCAGAGCCGCTCCAGCGTGCCATCGGCGGCGTAGAAGACGGACAGGCCGGCCAGCGCGTGCTCAGGGTGGGGCAGCCGCGTGCGCATGAGGTGCGCGCTGGCGCGGCTCTCCTCCTGCATGAGAGCGAGGCACGCCTGCCAGCGGGCCGTGAGGCGGCCCTGGCGCAGCTTGCTGATTTCGGGAGTAATCTCGGTGCGAAGGGTGTGGATGCGGTTGAGAAACCTCTTGAGGAAGCGATCCAGTTCAGTGAGGATCAGACGCGCCGTTGGCGCGTCGTAGCGGCTGGTGGCGAAACCGAGGAGGCGGACGTTGAAATCGCCGAGGGTACGGCTGACGTCGTCGGTGAGAGCGCCCATGCGCGCGAGCCTGTAGAAGACGCCGCGCGCGGTTTCATAGTCGAGCGACTCAACACCGGTCTTGTTAAAAAGCCGGACCGTCTCGCGCAGTGTGCCGATGAGTTCCGAGAGGAGGTCGCGGGTGTCGGTGTCGGCCGGTTCGAGGTCGTCATGGCGGCGCGCCTCCAGCCAGAGGAGGAAAGCGGCGGCCTCATCGGCGAGGCGGTAGCGGAACTTGCGGCGGCGGTTATCCTTGTAGCCGCGCAAACGTTCTTTCTCGAGACGGTCGGTGATCAGGTTCCAGATCAGCAGTTGGCGCAAGTCCTGGTTGAAGAGTTCCGCCGTGTAGGCTTCGCCGCCCAGGGCGGAACGGACTGCGGCGTGGAGATCCTCGTGCAGCGGCTCCAGTTCGTGTTCGCGACGGAAGGCGAGCATCGCGGCAAGGAGGGTCACATAGGGGACGGCGCGTTCTGACAGGAGCAGGTGTCCCACGTTCCGGTTGCGACGCTCCAGGAGCTGGGCGGCGGGGTCTTGTGGCGATTCGGTTGGCGCGTCAATGGGCATGTGGCAGACGATAGCAAACCGCCGCGCGGAAAGACAGCGCGAATTCGTTAGACGGGCTCAGGGACAGGAAATCCTTGTCTACTCCCACGCATCGAGTCCCAGCCATCCGCACACGCAACCTTCTCGCGTCCAGCGTGTTGCGCACCGACTCAGTTTCTCTGTCCCCGCATTCTCCTGTCCCCGCATTCTCCCGCGTGCGGCATCAGCGGCGCGGCTTGCCGCGACCGCTGGGTGCCCGGGGGCTGGGCCTCGTGTATTCGACGCCCGGCAGCCCGGCAAAGTGTCCGTCCTGCGTCCAGAGCGTGGCCCGTTCCGACCAGGCGGTCGACAGGATCAGACTGTCCGCCATGGGCAGACGGTGCTTGAGGCTGATGAGCGCCGCACGCAGCGCAATCGCTTCGGTGACTTCAATCACTCGGCCTTGTTTCATCTGTCCAATGGCCTGCAGGGCCTTCGCCTCGTCGGCGACCGCATTCACTTTCTTGAAGACCTCGTACAGGCAAATCACGGGAACAAGCAGTTCGTCCACGTTCTCGACCAGAGGCGCAAACACACCTGCATGGCTTCCATCGAACAGGAACTCGATCCAGCCTGACGTGTCGACAACGTTCATGCCCGGTCCTCCTCATCACGCTCAAACCGGGCATCATACCCCTTGAGAAAGCCCCGCATGCTGCGCATGGGGCGGAGCGGGATCAGTTCAATGCGATCGTCGAAACAGATGACCTGCAGGCGTTCGCCCGCGCGGATGCGGGCCCGCTCCCTGACGGCAACCGGAATGACGACCTGATATTTCGGGGATACGGTTACCGTGTCCATGCTATCGATCTCCTTTTGGTGCTACGTATACCAGATCGATTGGCGTCAGGTCAATACCTCTCTTCTGTCCCCGAACGATTCCATGTGTTTTCTTCGTGTTCTTTGCGTTCTCTCGCGGCAACCCCGGCCTCTGGAGTCCGCCTAGTGCTTCCTCATGCTCTTCTTGGCGGTTTTGATGAAGCGACCGAATGACCTGTCCTTTTTGCGCTTCTCGACGAGCGACAGATCGTAAAACTCGGTCTCTTTTCTGAGCTTGAGATAGCTCGAATCAGGCGTTGACGACGAGGCAACCCGCCATCATGTCGTGCAGCCCCTGCTTGCGCTCGGTGATGCCGACCATGATGAAGCCGACAAACAGGGTCAGGACCGAAAGGATCTTGCCAAAGTGCCGGCCTGTGGCTTTGGCAAACGAAATGGGATTGCCGTCCACATCGGTGACCTTGATCCCCAGCGCCATTTTACCGAGCGTGGCCTGTCGCGGCGAGCTTTCGAGCAAGGCCGAATAGAGCCACCCCATGACGACGCCAATCAGATTGCCGATGGCCTCCGCACCCTCGACAGATCCGGTCGCGGCCCCATACACCATCCCGAAGATGAACCCCACGACGAATCCGGCGACCATCAGGACGAAACCGTCAATGAGGCACGCCGCAAACCGTTTCCAGAATCCGGCGTACCCCGCGAACGCCGCGGCCACAGGCATCGCGATCGGAGGCGCGGGCGGCAGGTGTGAACCCGGCGGCAGAAGCCCCTCGACTGATGAGGCGCACATCCAATCCTTCATCGTTTCGGCCCAGACCAGAGTCTCCGGACGCAGCCGCTGGGACTGGAACAGTTGCTGGAGCGCACTTTCCGGAACGGGTCCCTCCTGACGGCCGTCAACCGCGTAGTACCACAGACGCTCACTCATCGGCATTGCTCCTTTCTTAGTCGGCGACCGGCAACGGGCCGGCCAGCATCTCAAAGTCGGTGAGCGCGGAGGTTTCGCCCGAGCACACCTGTTCCTTAAGCATGCGTAACCGCGGCATCCGTTCCGCCAGCCAGCGCTTCGCGACCAGCAGCTTCTTGGGGCTGGCCGTGGCCTGGTCGCAGAAGAGCGCGGCCACGATCAGATCGACCGCCATGTCGACCAGCTTGCGGCCGTGGAGGTCGCGGTAGGCGTTGCTGGCCGTCTGCGCCTTGACGAACGCCACCGACTCGGCCAGCAGCGCCTGCCCCTCGCGGATATGGACCACCTGCGTCTCCAGCTCGTGCGGCCAGACGCGGTCGCCCAGGATATCCTGGATGACCTCGCCCACGGTGTCGCCGATGACGCCCGCCAGAGAGGCGACCACCTGGAGCTGGCTGGTGCCTTCGTAGATCGTGGTGATGCGGCTGTCGCGCAGGTGGCGCTCGACCGCGTAGTCCTTCATGTAGCCGCTGCCGCCGAGCACGGCCATCGAGCTGTTGGAGACGCGCATGGACATCTCGGACGAGAAGTACTTCGCCATCGGGGTCAGCATCTTGCTGAACGCCTTGTACTTGCGCTCCTCGGCGCGCAGACGCTTGAGCTCGTCGGGCGCGGCCTGCTGGGCCTCGGCGACGCAGACGCCCAGTCCCTCTTCCAGGTCCACGGAATAGGCCGCGTAGTAGCTCAGCGCGCGCGCCGCCTGCACATCGAGGCTCATGTCGAGGAGCAGGTCGCGCACCGCCGGGAAGTTCTCGATGGCGGTGTTGAACTGCTTGCGGCTGTGGGCGTAGGCGCGGGCGACGCGGTAGGCCGCCTCGCCAATGCCCAGGCTCTGCGCGGCGATGCCGATGCGCGCGCCGTTCATCAGGCTCATGACGTACGTGATCAGGCCGCGCCGGCGCTCGCCGATCAGCTTGGCCGGGGCGTCGTCAAAGCAGATCTCGCAGGTCGGGCTGCCGTTGATGCCGAGCTTGTGCTCCAGGCGGCGCACGCGCACCCGCGGGCCGCGCTCGACCAGCAGGCAGGAGAGGCCGCGTCCGTCGGCGATCTCCGGCTCGGTGCGGGCCAGCACCAGCAGCACCTGGCCGCAGCCGTTGGTGATGAAGCGTTTCACGCCGCGGACCAGCCACTGCCCGGAGGCGTCCTGGTAGGCCTTGGTCTTCACCGCCTGCAGGTCGCTGCCGGCATCCGGCTCGGTCAGCACCATCGCGCCCGTCCATTCGCCGCTCGTCATGCGGGGGAGGTAGTCCCGCTTGATCTCCTCGCTCGCGAAGGCGTTGATGGTCTCGGCGATGCCCTGGAGCCCGTAAATGTTCATCAGCGCGGCGTCGGCCCGGCTGACGATGTCATTCGACATCGTGTAGAGCAGGTTCGGGCCGTTCAGCCCGCCGAAGCGGTAGGGCAGGATGAAACCCATCGCATCGGCCTGCCCGAGGAGCTTGACCGCCTCGGCGATTCCCGGCGCGTAGGTGACGCTGCCGTCGGCGTTCAGGATGTTGCCGGCCGTGTCGGTGTCGGCGGCGGTCGGCGCCACGCGCTCGCCGGCGATCTCGCCGATGACCTCCAGAATGCGGCGGTAGTTATCGAGCGCCTCCGGCGCGTCGGCCGGCGCAAAGTCGAACTCCTTCGCAAAGCGGAAGTTCTGCTCCCGGAGAGCGGCCACGCGCGCCAGGTTCATGTGCTGGAAGAGGAACTGGATGTCCTCGTTGTCGGTGAAGAAATTCGCCATGGTGGATAATCCTCGCTGTCTTATGCTTTGCTTGCGCCGGTAACCGCGTCGGACAGGCTCGCGCCCGAGCGGATGCTCTTGATCATCCGCGGTATGACCTCGTTCAGGTCGCCCACGATGCCGTAGTGCGCGACGCCGAAGATCGGCGCATCCTTGTCGATGTTGATGGCCAGGATCTTGGCCGACTCCTGCATGCCGGCGCGGTGCTGCACCGCGCCCGACACGCCGCAGCAGATGTACAGCGCCGGACGGACCGTCGTGCCGGTCTGGCCGACCTGGTGGTCGTGATCCACGTATCCCAGGTCCACCGCCGCGCGGCTGCCGCCCACGGCCCCGCCGAGGATGTTCGCCAGGTCCCAGATCAGGCGGAACGCGTCGCGGCTCCCGACGCCCGCCCCGCCCGCGACGATGATCCGCGCGCCCTTGAGGTTGACCTTCTTGGCGCGGCGCTGCGACTCGACCACCTCCGTCGGCAGGTCGAGGCCGGCGAGGTTCACCGGGAACTTGATCGTCTTGCCCGTGCGGCCGGCCTCGGCCACCGTCATGCGCATCACCCCTTCGCGCACCGTCGCCATCTGCGGCCAGCGGTGCGGGTTGACGATCGTCGCGATGATGTTGCCGCCGAACGCCGGGCGGATCTGCAGCAGCAGCTTGGCGATGTGCTCCTTGGTCTGCGGGTCGGTATGGTCGCCGATCTGCAGGTCCGTGCAGTCCGCCGTCAGCCCGCACTTCATGGCCGAGGCCACGGTGGGGGCCAGGTCGCGGCCGATCGCCGTCGCGCCGAACAGACAGATCTGCGGCTTGTAGGCGGTGATCAGGTCGCAGACGACCCGCGTGTAGCTCGCGGTCTGGTAGTGCGTCAGCACGCCATCCTCGGCCAGGTAGATCAGGTCGGCCCCATGCTGCGCGAGCGTGGCGCACAACGGACGGACCTTGCTGCCGACGAGCACGGCCGCCAGCGGCACGCCGAGCTGGTCGGCCAGCTCGCGCCCCTTGCTCAGCAGCTCCAGCGGCACCTCCGAGAGATGGCCGGCCTCCTGCTCCGCAAACACCCAGACTTCGCCTTTTCGATTCACTTCGATCATGTGGGATTCCTCGCTGTCTTCACCCGATGGTGTGGTCCTGGATCAACTCGCCGATCAGGCTCGCGATGCCGGCCTCGGTGGGCGGAAACTCCTTGTAATCGCCGCCCGCCAGCACGATGGACTGGATGCGGTGTACCTTGGTCGGACTGCCCGCGCCGCCGCACCACCCCAGGTCGGCCTCGATGTCGTCGAGGTTCCACTGGGTGATCAACAGCTTGCGGGCCTGCATCTCGGCGCACCGGTGCGCGGTCTCGGCGGCCTTCGCCTCGGCCGTGGCCGACGCGCCCAGCGCGCCGTCCACCGCCTTGGCGATCTCGACCGGCGCGCGGGCCTTCTTGGCCTTCATGACCTTGAGCAACGCGGGCGGGCGCGGATGATTGGCCGTCTCCATGACGGTGAAGAGGGCGGGCAGGCGCGAACGGACCCGCTCGTAGCCGTTGCCGATGTTGCGCTTGACGCGCGCCGTCCGGCCGTCGAGTTCCAGCTCTTCGAGGTAGGTCACGAGCGTGTAGCCGAGCTTCTCGGCGAGCTGCGGACCGACCTGCGCCGTGTCGCCGTCAATGGCCTGGCGGCCGCAGAAGACCAGGTCGGGCGTCAGCTTGCGGATGGCGCACGACAGAATGTAGCTCGTGGCCAGCGTATCCGAAGCGGCCGCCCGCCGGTCCGTGATCAGGATCGCCCGGTCGGCGCCGCGGAAGAGCGAATCCCGCAGCACGTCACACGCCGCGGGCAGGCCCATGGCGATCACCGTCACCGTGCCGCCATGCTGGTCGCGCACGCGCAGGGCCGCTTCGAGGGCGTTCAGATCCTCGGGATTGAAGATGGCCGGCAGGGCCGCGCGATTGACGGTGCCGTCCTCCTTCATCGCCTGGCCGGTAATCCGCTTGGTGTCCGGCACTTGCTTCACACATACGACGCAGGAATATCCCATGGTGGTCGTTCTCCAGGTTCAGGGTTCCGGGTTCGGCTCACGCCTTACCCATCATGCACACCCACTCCGCCTCGGCGGCGATCTCAGCGCCGACATAGGCCTTGCCGCGTTGACGCAGCAGGCGCGGGGAGGTCTTGACGTATTCGATCTCGAAGCGGACCGTCTCGCCGGGGCGGACCGGACGGCGGAACTTCGCCTCCGTCACGCTGGCGAGCAGGATGTTCTTCGAGTTGGCCAGGTCGCTCTCCACCACGCCGGCGCCGCCGCACTGGGCCATGGCCTCGACGAGGATCACGCCGGGCACGACGGGAAAGTGGGGAAAGTGTCCCTTGAAGAAGGGCGTGTCGGGCTTAAACGTGTACTCGCCCACGCACCCATCCAGTCGGGCGTCGGTCAGCCGATCCAGAAACCGAAAGGGGTCCCGATGCGGCAGAAGTTCATCCAGGGTCTTTGTCATCACCGGGTTCCTTACGCATTGTCAAATCGTTTGATCACCACCGCCCCGTTGTGGCCGCCGAAGCCGAGCGAGGTCGAGACAGCGGCGCGCACCGGCATGGTGACGCCGACATTCGGCACATAGTCCAGATCGCAGGCGGGATCCGGGGTCTCGTAATTGATCGTCGGCGGGCAGAACCCATCACGGCAGGCGAGGACGCAGACGATCGCTTCGACCGCGCCGGCGGCGGCGATCATATGGCCGGTCATGCTCTTGGTGGACGAGACCTTGAGGCGGCGCGCCTCATCGCCAAACGCGAGCTTGATCGCCTGCGTCTCCATCGGGTCGTTGATCGGCGTGGACGTGCCGTGGGCGTTGAAGTAATCAATATCAGTCGGCTTGAGACCCGCGTCCTGAAGCGCCACACGGATGGCGCGGGCCGCGCCGTCGCCGCTCGGTTCGGGTGCCGTCAGATGAAACGCATCGCCGGTGGCGCCGTAGCCCGCCAACTCGGCGTGAATCCGTGCGCCGCGCTTCTGCGCGTGCTCCAGCGTCTCGATGATGAGGATGCCCGCGCCTTCGCCCATGACGAAGCCGTCACGGTTCAGGTCGAACGGGCGGCACGCCTTCTTGGGCGTGTCGTTGCATTTGGTGCTCAGCGCGCCGAGCGCGCAGAATCCCCCGATCGCCACCGGGGTGATCGCCGCCTCGGTGCCGCCGGTGATGACGACGTCGGCGCGACCCGAGCGGATCGCGTCGAGCGCGACGCCGATCGCGTCGGTTCCCGACGCGCAAGCGGTCACGATCGTCAGCACAGGTCCCTTCGCGTTGAGCGTCATCGAGATGTTGCCGGCCGCTTCGTTGATGATCAGCTTCGGAATAGCCATCGGCGAGATACGCTGGGCGCCCTTCTCAAATAACGTTTTGTGCGCCTCGTGGTCGACCTCGCGGCCGCCAATGCCGTTGCCCAGGATCACCGCCGTCCGGTCGGGCATGGCTGCGGGCCCCTCGAAGCCGGCGTCGCGCCACGCCTCCTTGGCGGCCGCCACAGCGTATTGCGTGAACAGCGCCATCCGTTTCACTTCCTTGACTTCAAAATAGGCCTTGGGATCAAACCCCTTGACTTCGGCCGACACCCGCGAGTCCAAGCCTGCAGTGTCACATTTGGTCAGCGGCCCGATCCCCGAAACGCCGTGCTGAATATTGTTCCAGAAGGTGGGCACATCGTTGCCAATCGGCGAAATCACACCCATACCCGTCACTACCACGCGCTGTCTGTTTTCCATTGTTCTGCACCTTTCGTTAAAACACGTAATTCACTTAAACGACCGCCAGCGGCGCGCTGCAGCCCCAGCGGACCAGAATGCCGCCATAGGTGAGACCCGCGCCAAAGCCGACAAAGATCAGAATGTCGCCCACCTGCAACCGGCTGTCGCTCACCAAGGCGTCCAACGCCAGCGGGATGCTGGCCGCCGATGTGTTGGCCACCTCCGCAATGTTGAGGAAGAACTTGTCGGTGCCGGTCTTCAGGCGCCGCGCCGCCGCGTCGATGATGCGGAAGTTGGCCTGATGGGGGACAATCAGCTTCACCTGATTGAGCGTCAGCCCCGACTTCTCCAGCAGTTCCGAGACGATCTCGTCGATCGCCTTGACCGCGAAGTTGAAGACGGGTTTGCCGTCCATGAACAGAAACGGACGGATCGATGGCACGTCGATCTGCTCCGACAGATGGTGTCGGTTGCCTCCTTCGCGCCGGAGGGCAAAGGCGCCGTCGCTGTCCACCCGCAGGATGGACTCGCCCAGCCCCGCATCGCCCGTCCCCCGCTTCAGCACAACCGCGCCCGCGCCATCCCCGAACAACACGCAGACGTTGCGGTCGGTCCAGTCGACGATCCGCGTCATGAGATCCGCGCCAATGACCAACGTTGGCCGCGGATCGCGAGCCATGAGCCCCCGCGCAACGTCCATCGCGTACACAAATCCGGTGCAGGCGGCCGACACGTCAAACGCGGCCGCACGCCCCGCCTTCAATTCGCGATGCACCAGACAGGCCGTTGACGGCAGGGTGTAGTCGGGCGTGGACGTGGCCAGCACGATGCAGCCCAGCTCGTCCGGAGCAACCCCGGCCCGCTTCAGGGCGATCCGCGACGCCTGCACGGCGGCGGACGACGTGGTCTCCCCGGCCTGAGCCACATGCCGTGCATGAATGCCGGTATGCGAGACGATCCACTCGTCGGTGGTGTCGAGCGTCTTCGCCAGCATGTCGTTGGTCACGCGATGCGACGGCACCCAAGAGCCTGTCGCGGCGATCTGAATCCTATCCTGCTCTGCCATGTCGCTGATTCTCCCGATAAAAGCATCCAGTATGACATTTATTTGATTTTTGTCAAGATGGAGTTCGGTTCACGCCAGACCCCGACGTCCGGGCCTTATTCCCGCTCCTGAATGGGCGGCTTGATCTGGACGGGGCGGACATGAAGCGGGTAGCGCATCCGGAGTTGCTGGCCGAGCAGCACTTCGACCCAGTGGGTGCCCGCGGTCGCCAACCGCACGTTAACGAACACCTCCACGCTGGTGGCATTCTGTTCCTGCCCCGAGAGCGTGATCGGCACCTGCTGCCCTTCGCAGACGACGGTCTGTCCGTCGGGGGCGATGATCCGCGAGCGCTGGGCGAACGTCCCTTCGCCGCAGCACCAGCGGTTGACGAGGCAAATGCGGGGGAAGACGGCTGGCAGTTGCGTCACCACCAGTCCCTCGAAAATGCCGATCAGGATGAATTTGCCGTTCCGTTCCTGGCGCACATCGTCGCACAGCAGGCTGGCTTGAAGATCCGGTATCATTCGGTTTCCCCTTTCGCGGCCACGGGCATGCCCCACGCCCGCAGGCGTTCCTCGATAAACGCCACGCAGCGGCGGTGACGCTCCCCTTTCGCGAGGGTGTCCGACAGAGCCGGTCCCAGCGCAAACCGGATCGGGCGCGCGGGATCGACCATCCCGAAATCCTTGAGCACCCGTCCGATGCCTTGAAAATCGGTCTTGAGCGCCACCGGCACGAGCGGCACGCCCGCCGCACGCGCCAGCTTGTCTCCCATGGAATTGAACTGCTCCGCCTGGAAGACCGACCGGCGCGTCGCCTGCGGAAACAACAGCACCGAGCGTCCGGCCTCCAGCCGCAACCGCCCGGTCTCCAACACGGTGCGCAGGTCGTCGCGGGCGCTCCTGCGGGTAACGGTGATCGGCTGGATGCGACGCAACGGGGCGCCAAAGACCGGATAGGACAGGAGGCTCCGTTTCAGGACGATCGACAGCGGGGAATGGGCCAGCAGCGCCGCAGGGAGGAGGAGCGTCTCCAACATGCTCATGTGGTTGGCCGCATACACAACCGGCCCGCGGACATCGCGCAGGGCGTCGAACCCCTCGACGGTGATCACCGCCCCCATCTTCTCCGCCTCGCGCCAAGTGTCGAACACCACGCGCGCCCAGCCCGCCGTGTCGAAGAGGCCGCGCCGATTCAACCGCATCGCCGCCCAGATTGTACCGACCTCGCGCCACGAAAACCGCCACGTCGCCCGCCACCCGGCCCGCACCGGCACCGCCGGTCGTTCCGCCGCAGGTGTCTCGTACTGCCCCTCCCGCCGCAGGCCCTCATGAAATTGATCTACCGTCATGACGCCCACAGCATAACCGTTTGGAGACGGAAAGGCAACGGGCAAGAAAAGAGCGGGTCCGGGTAGGGTGGCCCGATTCTTTCAGGTGGCGGTTGCGCAGTGTTCATCCCGATGCGGCAGGTTGACGTTTCTCGGATCATTGGGAAGGGTCAGGCTGCCGGCCCTCCATCCGTCCCGCCAACGCCGCGAGCCGATCCACCGTCGCCGGGCCGAGGTTGCCTTCCTGGAAAATTCCGACGTTGAAGGTGACGCCGCCGCCGACCGCCTTGAAGTCGCGCACCACGCTTTCCAGTTCGTCCGTGGAATACAGCGGACGCTCCATCTGGTTGGGTTCCGGCGGAACCCAGGCAAACGGCGGATTCTGACATTCATGAAACACGATGCGGGTTTCCCACATGCAATCGATCGGCACAAGGCAATGCCAGAGGCAGTTCGGCGGCGGTTGCGTGGGATGCGTGGCAGGCGTCAACAGAAGCATCGGCTCATTGGAAACCTTCCAGCCGGGCTGGAGGAGAACCTTGCCCTGAGCCAGAAACCACGTTTCCCCCGAGAGATAGTCCTGATCCGGGACAGGCGGAAGGGTCAAACTTGCGGCGAAGGACGCATCATTGAACGCCACGGCGCAATCCGCGTTTCCAGCCCGGGCCGCATCGAGCCAGAGCGTGGAGTAGCGCGGCAAATCGAAGTACGCCGGATGATTGGCGTAGAATCCGTCGAACCACCAGGCGTCCAGAAGCGTTCCGAAACGCCGGGCGTACTCCGCAATGAATTCGGTGTAACGTCGCTGGGCCTCATCCATGGGAACGCCTTCCGGCTTCCAGTCGAAGCCAGTCTGCACGGCCTCAGGCGTACCCCCGACACCGGACGGAATGTAGGCGATAAACCGTCGTCCGAGTTGCTTCACTTCACGGGCGATCTCCAGCACCAGATCGCGTTTGGAGCAGTGCCCGGGGCCGATCAGGCGGTCCGCAACCGCATTCGGACTGGCATAACACCCCGTATTCTGGCCGATCGTAAAGATGAGCCAGTCGGCCTTAGAACGACGGAATCCATCGATAAACCGCTCCAGATCGAACTGGTTGACGGCCTCATTGTGATCCGTGATCTCGTGCTCGTACTGCTGTGGCGTGCGATCCCCCAGCCAGTGCACCATCATCCCAAACTTGCCCTGCCGCATCCAGGAAGCCCGTGGGGTCCTCATGATCATGCCTTTCCCGTTGAACGCGTTGTCGGGATTCTTATCAATAACCTGGAAAATTTCACGGAGGCAAGCATGCCAGAATCGGCCCGAAATGTACAGACCAGCGATTCTTCGGAGCCGCACTTATAATCTGGACGTCCGCATGTGTTTGCCCTACGCTGATGCCACGTTTTCCGGTCACGGGTCCGCTGCGGGCAGCCGCACGATTCGACGTGCCAGGTGCAGCGGCGGGGCGGCGGACCGGATGCGGGACGGAGGATGAGGGATGGATGCGATCAGGACGCTCACAAGCCCGTTTGACGAGCGACAGGTACGCGCCTTGAAGGCGGGCGAATCGGTCCGGCTATCGGGGACGATCTATACCGGCCGCGACCGGCTGCACGCCTTTCTTCACAGCGGCGGCGAGACGCCGGTCTCGCTGCGCGATGCGGCGATCTACCACTGCGGGCCGGTCGTGGTTCCGGCGGACGGCGGCGGCTGGCGGGTGGTGGCCGCCGGCCCGACCACGTCATCGCGCGAAGAGCCCTATATGGCAGGGCTCATCGCGCGCCACGGCGTGCGCGTGATCCTCGGTAAGGGGGGGATGGGCGACAAGACCCGCGAGGCCTGCCGCACCCACGGTTGCGTCTATCTGCAGGCCGTCGGCGGCGCGGCGGCATCACTGGCCAAACGGGTGACCGCCGTGCGGCGCGTGTTTTTCCTGGATGAATTTGGAGCGACCGAGGCGATGTGGGAATGGACGGTCGACGCGTTTGAAGCGGTTGTGGGGATGGATACGCACGGCCGGAGCCTGTTTGACGAGATCCGCCGGTCATCGGAATCGCGACTGGCGGAGTTGGTTTAGCGCGGGTTTGTTGATTCTCACGTACGGCAATCAGGCGCCAACCCGGGTTGGCGGCAGACGTGGCGGTTTGCCGGCGCGCGTCAGCCACGCTTCCGCCGCAGCCGGGTCGAGTCGCGCCCGATATCTCAGGCGCTGGTAGCCCTCCACCTGATCGCGCAAGTCCGCAAACGTCTCGGGCGGCAGCGCGGGCTGTATGCGCGTCAGCCAGGCCCCCCAGCCCTCGGCTTCGCGGCGGCGCAGATGCTCGAAGACCGCGCGCCGCGCGATGCGGCGCATCGCATCGGTTAGCGCTGCGCGCAGGAGGGACTCGTGCGTCGTCCGGCGGCGACGCGCGCGCCTCCGGAACCAGATGGCGGCCAGCCCGCCGACCGGCAGCAGAAAGCCTCCCGGACCTCGGAACAGCCGCCACGCCACGTCGACGAGCGACTCCCCCCCTGCGGCGATCACGGCCAGGAAGCTCATCGTCTTGAGCGTGGCAATCATCCGATCCCACAGGGCCATGCAGAGATCCCGAGTGCGGCGCACCAGTCCCGGCTTGGGATAGGCCGCTGGCCGACCATCCGGCGGCGTCGCCTCGACCAGCATCCACCGTCCCGCCTCGCGGTCCCACGCCTCCACCCAGGCGTGCGCCTCGCGCTCTCGCACCACCCACCGTTGTAGCCAGGGATCCCATTCGTCGCACGCATACCCGCCCACCACGCGGGCCGGGATGCCGATCGACCGGAGCATCAGCGCCGCCGCGCTTGCGAAATGCACGCAAAATCCCTCACGCCGCGCCATGAAATCGATCAGCGGGTCCGGCTTCGCCTGCAGGAGAACATCCGTGCGATACGCGAATGTCCGGGCGAAATGATCCTCAAGCGTCCGCACCGCCGCGCGCGCGGTTGGCGCTCCCGACAATCCCGCGCACGCCTGTGTCCAATTGGAGACCGCTCCCGCCAGCGCAATCGGCAACGCGAGATAAGCGGGATCGCCGAATCCATCCGGAGCCGGGTGGGCGTGCGCATCCGAGCGTGTCACGACGTCGACCTCGTACTGAAGGGGCAATGCGCCCTCGACCGTCAGCATGCCGTTGATATCTGCCCGGGGCTCCCCGCCGCCTTCGAATGCGAGCGTCACGGCGTTGCCGGGCACGCAGAAGGCCACCAGCATCCGCGGCGAGAGCACTTCGACCCGCACCTGATGGTCCACAGCCCCGGTCGGAACGGGCACCAGCGGATAGTCCTCGCCCGCGCGCCCCGAATCCCCGGCGCGAGGTTGAACCGGACCGCCCGGACTGGGCGCAAGCCAGCGACCGTCGGCGTAGGTCGTGAACACGCTCTCGCGCAAATAACCGGGCGACTGTTTGGCCTGGAGCAGCAGGACGATCCGCATCCGTCCGCTGAACCCCCGTGGCAGGGGGCGAGACAGCGGCAGGTCCGTGCCGCGCTGCTGGGCCTGTCCTCCCCGCGTCTGATAGGCCAGCCCCAACAGCCGTCGCTGCGCGGCCATCGCCACGTGCTCGATCGGCACGCGCAACCCGATCGCGAGGGCCAGCATCGCGGCCAGCCAGCCGCACCGCACCGTCAGTTCCCGCCAGCCAAACGGCCCTCGACCCGATTGCGTTTCCGCCGCCTGCCGCGCGTGCTCGAGTGCGCACACCAACCCCACAAACACCCAGATGCTGATGTGCGCGGCGATGGCGGGGGGGCGGCCGAACACGCCGTCTCGCCCGATCGTCAGCATCATCATGGGCAATGCGCCAGCCACGATTCGGGTGACGCCAACAGCGCTCATCCGGAAGAAGATCGCGCTCGCGGCCAATGCATAGGCGGCGGTGGCGGTCCGGTCGATCACGTAGTTTTGCTTCCAGACGTCCACCGGCTCTGCCACCCGCACCAGGTTGGCGGCGAGACAGATCACCGTGACGGCCAGCCACGTCCAGATCAGCCAGCGCGCGTTTCCCGGAAAGGGCCGCGGCAATACCACTGCGAGTCCAGCCAGCATGGCCGTCGTCCAGAGCAACCCCAATCCGTTCCCGTCGCGGCAATAGCCCCACGCGCACCACAGCAGCACCGCAGCCCCACACGCCACAACCCAGCGGCTTCGCGGCCGTCGATCCTCTTTCTGATGTGGTGTTGTCGCCATGAAGGTCCCCGCCTTCCGCTTAGACTGCCGACGTTTCGCCCCGTAGCACGGCCAGCGCCATCAGGCACTGCGCCTCGGGCGGCAGTCCATCCGGCCGTCTTCCGTCCGGTGTAAGCAGCACGATCTTGAGTCCGACCTCCCAGGCTTCCAACTCAGCGACCAGCGCCGCGCGCCGCGCATCCCATGTGGTCAACACCAAGCACACGCTCTGAATCAGCCGGATTTCTTCGAACAGCAGCGGCTCCAGCTTGTCCAAGGGATCCTCCCGGCAGCACTCGATTCCGGCGAGAATGTCCAGCACGTCTTCGAAATACCCCACGCGGCCCGCGCTGACGAAGCGATACACATCGGGACCGGCGATCAGCAGTTCGAGGACGCGATCAGTCACCGACAGCGCCTCGACGATCGCCGCCGTCAGCGCGAGCGCGGCCTCAAAGGGGTTGACCTGTGGATGAAAATCCAGGCCCAGGCGCCGGATCGGGCGCCGGGTGTCCACCAGCAATGCCGTCCGCGAGCGCCCCTCGGACTGAAACTCCTTCACCACCGGAACCCCCAGTCGGGCGGACGAGCGGGGGTGCACATGGCGCAGGGCATCGCCCTCCCGATATTCGCGGCAGCCGTGAAACTCAAACGCCTCGCGTGACAAGTCCATCGACGCCGACAGCTCATGGCGGTTGCGGGGCCCCAACGGCAGGTCGAGCGATTCGAGGCGCGTATAGCGGGGATAGACAAACAGCACGCGCTCAACACGATCCGTTCGCCCCCATCGCCAGAAACCGCACGGAAAATCGCTGTCCCAACGCAACGCCGGCAGGGTGTAAACGCCGCGCGCCAGTGCGCTCCCGCCGCTGGAGACGGTCTCTTCCTCTCCCGGACCCAAGACGCCCAGCGTGGCGGAGCGCACCCGCAGGTGGGTCCATCCCGAGTAGACCAGCGTTTCGATGCTGATGCTGCGCGCGGTCCGACGGCCCGTGTTGCGTACCTGATAGCGCGTCTCAAACCGGCTGCCGCACTCCACGCGCGCGGGCATCTGACACGTCACGGCGAGGCTCGGACAGAGGAACAGCCCGAGCGCGATGCAGGCCACGATCCACGCAGTAACGGCGAATCCCACCAAAAACAGCGAAGTGACAAAAAATTCGGTGAGCATGAGGAAGACCGTCGGCACGACACCTATCAGAACCGTGAGATACAGCCGCAGCGTCGCGTGGGAGGTCAGCCAGTAGTATAGCCCATGCACGAGCGGGAAGCGGTTGACGAGGCGCTCCTGCCGACCATGCTGATGGCCCACGGGCGGATACCGCAGCAGCCGCCAGAGGGCCGCGCCGCGCTGACCGATTCCCTTCATGCGGGAACGGGCTCCGCCCGCAGCACCTCGGCGACCACCGTTTCGCCGGAAAGTCCGCCGTGGCGGGCCTTGATGTCCACAAGCAGCCGGTGCGCGAGCACGGGGACGGCCAGCCGCTGCACATCGTCGGGCCGAACCGCATCGCGGTCCGCCAGGAAGGCGGCGGCCTGCGCGCAGCGTCGCAAGTCCAGCGCCCCGCGCGGGCTCGCCCCGAGCCTCAGCCGTGGCTCGCGCCGCGTTCGCTCCACGAGACGCACGATGTAATCCAGAACCGACGCCTCTACCTCGACGCGCCGCACCGCCTCCTGCATCCGCGCCAGCGCCTCGGTCTCCAGCACCGGCGTCAGCACATCCAGCGGATGCGCGGTCTCCTGGTCACGCAGCAGTTGCAGTTCGTCCTCGCGGGCGGGATAGCCCAGCGCCAGTTTCATACAGAAGCGGTCGAGTTGCGCCTCGGGCAGCGGGTAGGTGCCGTTGTGCTCGATCGGGTTTTGCGTCGCGACCACCCAGAACGGGCGGGGAAGCGGACGCGATTCGCCCTCGGTGGTCACCTGCCGCTCGCTCATCGCCTCCAGCAGCGCCGACTGGGTGCGCGGCGACGCGCGGTTGATCTCGTCCGCCAGCACGATGTTCGCCTGCACCGGCCCCGGCCGAAAGGTGAAGCTGCCCGTGGCGGCTGAGTACACCATGCCGCCGGTGATGTCGGTGGGCAGGAGGTCGGGCGTGAACTGGATGCGGGAGAACCGGGCCTTGAGCGAGACGGCCAGGGCTTTCGCCAGCGTCGTCTTGCCCGTGCCGGGAACGTCCTCGATCAGCACATGGCCGTCGGATAGCAGCGCCGTTAGCAGCAGGTCAATCACCCCGGACTTGCCCCGGATCACCCGTCCCAGGTTCGCCTTCAGTTGCGATAGCACCGCAATCGGTTCACGCTCGTCCCGTCCCGTTGGATCTGCCATTTTCAGTCTCCTCGCATGACCGGTTAAAGTTCTCAGAGCGCGTCACTAGGGTTCTCGACCAGCGCTTGGGTAGTTGGATGCCTCCGGAAATAGAAAACAACCGCTGCCGCGCCGCCGATAGCTAATGGCAGACACCCAACGTAAGGGAAAACAGCGTTCTATGCCGCACGCACCGTCGAAATAAGGAATGCCCAAAATGCGTAATATGCCAGCCCCAGCAAAAGCAACACAAAGGGGTGTCGCCTTCCCGACCATGGCGAGAGGATAGTCGTGAGAAGGGGGGGTGTCAAGAAGGATGTGGGAAGGATGTGGGGAGGCAGTTCTATGTCTCGCAAAACTTTATGGTTGATAATTGAGCGCAACGGTGGCAATATTCACGCATGAAGATGCCAAGAAAACGACTTGTTAGCAGCGTTCAGGAGGCGTTGCGGCGCAGCCGCTGCGTCGGGCTGGTCGGCCCGCGCCAATGCGGCAAGAGCACGTTGGCGCGGGAGGTCGCCGGGGCGGATGCGGCCGCTTATTTTGATCTCGAAGATCCGGTGTCTGAGGCCCGCCTGCGCGATGCGAAGCTCGCATTGGAACCGCTCAGCGGCCTCGTCGTGATTGACGAGGTGCAGCGGCGGCCCGACCTGCTGCCGCTGCTGCGGGTCTTGGCGGACCGTGATCCGCTTCCCGCGCGGTTTCTGCTGCTGGGCAGCGCCGCGCCCGAACTGCTTCGCCATGCGTCGGAGAGCCTGGCCGGGCGCATTGAGTTTATTGAAATGCGCGGCTTCACTCTTGATGAGACGGGGGACGCGCAGGCGCGCCAGCTCTGGAGCCGGGGCGGATTCCCGTTGGCTTATCTGGCTGCGAACGACCGCGACAGCCTGAAATGGCGCAACGCCTTTCTCCAGGCGTTTGTCGAGCGAGACCTGCGACAGTTGGGAGTGGATTTGCCGCCTGCGACGGTGCGGCGTCTGCTGACGATGCTGGCCCACTATCACGGGCAGACGTGGAATGCGTCCGAAGTGGGACGCTCGATGCAGCTTTCCCACACGACCGTCAAACGGCATCTTGACCTGCTGACCGGCGCATTGCTGGTGCGCCAATTGCCTCCGTGGTTTGAGAATGTCGGAAAACGGCTGGTCAAGGCGCCAAAAATCTACCTGCGCGACACCGGCCTGCTGCACGCGCTGCTGGGGCTGCAGACCCTGGCGGATGTCGAGTCACACCCCGTTCTCGGCGCATCGTGGGAGGGGTTTTCGCTGGAAACGCTCATCGCCTGGCGGGATGAACCGGCTGCGTACTTCTGGGGCACGCACGGCGGGGCGGAACTGGACCTCTGCTGGATGTCCGGGCCGCGTCGGCTGGGCGTCGAATGCAAATACACCAGCAGCCCGTCTGTGACAAAGTCCATGCGCGTCTCGCTCGAAGACCTGGCGCTCGACCACCTCTATGTGGTCCATCCGGGACGGGGACTTTTTCCACTCGCCGACCGGATCACCGCCGCCGGGTTGTCGGACATGCGGGCCATCCTGGCAGATGAGCACTGATCGCGCGCTCACGGGCGCGGCGTCAGGAACCCGCCATGGCGGCGGGGAGAAGCCGTGTCGTCGTCGTCATTCGAACGCGATGTGTCCGTGCTGCCGGGAACGGGGGATTTCTCTTCCGGGAGCGCTTTTCCGGCGACCGGCTCTCCCCGGGGCGTGCGAACGGTCTCCGTTTGGGTCTCTGGCGTCCTGACGGGATTCGTCTTGATTTCCTGCGGTTTCACCGGCCCCGTCTGAG
This sequence comes from Lentisphaerota bacterium, assembly GCA_016873675.1. Taxonomy (NCBI): domain Bacteria; kingdom Pseudomonadati; phylum Lentisphaerota; species Lentisphaerota bacterium. The sequence continues at coordinate 64,996 of VGWG01000006.1, forward strand.
TCTCTTGCGGTGTAACGGACTCCATCCGGGATTTCATCCTGCTCGTATTAAACGCATTCCTTAGCGAATCGAGATGAGCCGGTGGCTCGACGGGTGTGATCCTGGGCGGCATGCGGGGCGTGGTGTCCGGTGGCTCGATGGGTGTGATCTTGGGCGGCGGCATGCGGGGCGTGGGGACCGGTGGCTCGACGGGTGTGATCTTGGGCGGCGGCATACGGGGCGTGGTGACCGGTGGCTCGAC